>JAJHRV010000139.1 GCA_020833525.1 Thermosphaera sp. | reverse complement strand
GCCATGAAGCCGGACATACAACTACTCACACGGGAAAACGTATTCTACAACGACACATTCGACACAGACCCTTTCACAACGGGAAGAATAACTAAAGTGAACTGTGTGAACAACTGGCAGTATGATCAACAGAATAAATTAATCACGATAGCAATAAATAGGAGGCCGGGCGATCTCGGGGGTGAGTGTGTAATATTAGTAAATAGAAATCTGCCTTCTAACGGTACAGTGTATATTGCATCAATATCAAATACCGGTGGTGGACAAGGTAGAATAGATAGTATATTATATAGAGATCCAAGCAACTTCTACACACTAGGCGTTGACTTAGAGAGGAGAGTAGATAGAGACCGTGGGGTAGATATATGGAGGTACCTCAATAATAATTGGCGTAATTTATTATCCACGGCGTCTGCTCCGACACCTCCGTATTACATGGTTGCAATATATGTATTTGGCATTGGAAGCCTCAGTTTATGGTTAAATCAAGGATACTATGGGCCGGTAACAGATACTAATATAGTTCCACTACAAGCAGGTCTAGGTGTATTGCAGGCGAGGGGAAATTTTATTGTCTACTTCGATAATCTATTGATTACTATTGATGCACCACCATGGTTTGTAAACGTGACAAATGTACCAGTGGGGTGGAGTATTGTATTAAGGGATCAGTACGGTAACTCCGTCGACGCAAAGATCTCGGTTAATGGAAACGTATCTCTAGATGTTAGAAGCTATTTTATCCTGCCTAATGCCACGCTCGAAGTCTACGATGATCGGGGTTATCTACAGGTGTCTAGGAGTTTTGACTACGTTATGGGTGGAGAAGTATACACTATCACCGGGACTTATACACCTGGCGTCGAGTTTAATGGTCTCGCTGTGGGTGTTGGACAGTTGGATACTGTATTGTTGTATAATGTAACGGATCTAGGCAATATCACGCTTGTTCAGGTCATAAGTGCTAACTCCGTGTTTAATGGATCCTCCAGTATAGCGATAGACTCTGGCACAATCTACTTGTTGAATACTAGTGGTGTATACATATACGACTATTCGACGAGTACGTGGAGGCTTGTAACGAGTGCTTGTAGGGCTAGCGGGGCCGGGGCTGGTATAGGTGTAGTTGGAGACGGAGTAGTTGTTGTACCCGGTGTTGGCAATAACACGCTCTGCGTTTACAACATGACTACTGATTCAACTACTCTCTACTTAGTCACGGATGGTTATGTAACGGAGTATACTTGCCTAGCAAGTAGTGGATACACAGTCTACGTGTCTCTACTTGGTGGTAGTGAACCCGTGATAGTTGCATATAATGTATCTAGTGGAGTCGTCTCCAAGGTCGCTACTTACTCAATTAGAGATTATAGGTTGTATGGGTTGACTCATGATGGTTCGAGATACCTCTACTTCATTATACCATATGGTGGGGATTATGGTGTAGTCTATAGACTCGACACATTGACAGGTGAAACATATCCTCTCTCAATACTATTATGGCCGGGCCCCGTTAGCCCTGGGGATAGACTCGAATACTACTCTAATAACCTCGTATATGCACGGGATGAGGGTACTGATGAATTGTACTTGATTCCACTAGAGTATGTGCTCTGAGAGTGGTTTTAGACGCCGAGTATTGTCTTTATTAGAGCCATGCGTATGTATAGTCCATTCTTGGCTTGCTCAAAGTACATTGCTTGTGGTAGTGAATCCACGTCTGTTGTCAACTCCCAGACTCTTGGTAACGGGTGCATTATTATTGGTATGTGCTTGAATTTCTTGAGGTAATCGTAGCTTACTATATAGCTACCCTTCAACCTCTCATACTCCTCGGGCTTCATTCTCTCCTTTTGTAGTCTTGTAACGTAGAGAACGTCTAGTTTCTCAATTACCTCGTCTAGTTTCTCGTGTAGCTCGTACTTCACCCTCCTCTGATCTAGTATCTTCAATACCTCTTCACGTGGCTGTAATTCTCTTGGTGAAATATAGTGTATTTCAACATCTCTAAAGTTTGAGAGTGTATATGAGAGACTAGATATTGTCCTCCCATACTTTAGATCACCCATTAATCCAACGCGAGTACCCTCAACTCTACCAAATACTCTCCAAATAGTGTAGACGTCTAGCAGTGCCTGGGTTGGGTGCTCATTGTATCCATCACCAGCATTTATAACCGGGGCTCTACAGATTTGCGCGGCTCTAGCTGCAAACCCTGGTTCTCTATGCCTCACAACTATTAAGTCAGGGTTGTAGCTGTCAACTGTTCTAAGCGTGTCCTCTGGGGACTCACCCTTAGCCATGCTTGTAGCCTCCTCGGGCCCCAGATCTATTGTTAAACCACCTAGCTTCGCCATTGCAAATTGAAAACTAAGCCTTGTCCTAGTGCTGGGCTCGAAGAATGCTGTAAATAAAATCCTCCCCCTAGCTAATTCAAGTCTTTCCCCGCTTTCAACCCTCCTCCTCAACTCCTCTGCTAAATTAATCAAGTACTCTATATCACTCCTACTGAATTGGAGGGCTGATAATACATCCATTCCCCTATACATGTGGATGCACCGTGATGTAGTATAGGGTCTGCGAGTATATATTTACTTTGGTGGAGACAATGTACA
>JAJHRV010000138.1 GCA_020833525.1 Thermosphaera sp. | reverse complement strand
CTCGTTCACCAAGGCTTTAACCACCTTGAGTAAATCACTCTCAGCAATTTATACCTCAATACTCTATCGACGCCATATAGTGTAACGAGATCTACGAGTCTATTAGTGTAGTAAAGCGCGCTCTTAGTTACATCGTAGAGTACTTGAACCCCATTAACCCACGCCTCCAGCGGGTCTCTCCCGCTCCTCAACGCCTCTAAAAGCCTTGCAACCCCAGGCTCAAAGTAGTAGCAGTCGATAATTAGATCCCTCATGGCTACATCCTCCCCCAGCTTGAGGGCTTTTAGGTTATTTAGGTACCTGGCGTATAGGAATGCATCTAGCAACCCAGCTACTCCTAGAGCACTATAATAGTACTCGTCGATCTCCCTGTACGTCGCCTTGATCTTGGATAAATGCTTTGAAATTATACAGCTAAATCTATTAGTGCAGTTAGCGTAGTCTACGAGCTTTGCGTATCGTAGTGGTTTCACGTCTGGTATTCTAGACGCGATCTTCGAGTACAAGATCTCTAGTTCATAGGCCTCCGCTAGGGAGCTGAGAATCCGGGTGTATTTATCAGGCAGGTACCAAAATGCATTCTCTAAATCTATTGTAAGTAAATCAAGTAGAGCTGTATCTAGTTCTTCGAGATTCTTTACGAGAGCGAGTTTGGCTTGTATGCTCCTATGGGCTTCGAGAGCTGTGACTCTACTCAGCTGTGCCTTCTCTTCAACGAGTTTTACGAGATCATGTAGGAGCGGGGGCTTTGACAACTCTATGTAAAGTGTAGCCTTAGCAGTCTCTTTGTCACCGATACTACACACCCCTGAAGACTTCCGTAAGCAGTGTACGTAGTAACTTCTCCATTCTAGCCTCGTATGTATTGTCAATGGAGATCTCTCCATTAGGCGTTGATATTAATATTCCCCCACTAATCCCCCGATCCTCCACTATTTCCGCGTTAACCCCTATTTCCCTGAGAATGCCTGCTATAATATCTTTATCCCTTGGTGATACATGCACTACAATGCCCTCAACTCCAAAACCACACTTCTTCAACTCCTCTAGGGACTCGTAGAGGAGTTTTCTCAGAGAATTCCTCCTACTCTCCACACTCATGTTTTCAAGTATTTCCTTAACCCTCCCCTTAATCTCATCCACTACCTCTTGCTTGGCCCTGGCAATGATAAGTCTTGCCTCCCTCCTAGCCTCAGCTAGCTTAGCCTCTAACCCGAGCTCACCAATGATCTTTCTACGCTCCTCCTCAATAATAGCCTTCTTCTTCTCCTCGGCTTCTCTAATAATGCTCTTTGCCTTCTCATAGGCGTCTCTTATTATCTCCTCAGCCTCCAAATTAGCCTTGTTCAAAACCGCTCTTTTTAATTCCTCTAGGCTCAAAGAGATAGCACCCATTGACCGCTAGACTATAACCACGAATAACACCAGTAGCCCAAACACTAAGCCTAGAATGCCGAATAGCTCCTCAAAGATCGCGAGTATTACGCCAATGCCGAAAATCCCTCCACGAGTCTTAATAAGCTGTGCTCCAACCTGTCCACAGACTACGCCTTGCTGCCACGCTGAAACCAATTCTGCAAGTCCTACTAGAATGCTTACACCGAGAATGGCTCCAGCTGCGAATGGTGGTATAGTGCCACCATACTTAGCGAGTAGACTTGGCAGTACCACGAAGTAGGATATAAACATGTATGCAAATCCATAGACAAGAGTCTGCGTCATCGGCAGGAACGCCAAGATAAATATCTTACCCCTCATACCAGGTTCTTCAGCTAGTGTTGGAATCCCAGAGGCCGTTGCCGCTGCTATTCCCAAGGCAGTTCCAGTCGCAGCTAAACCCTCCGCTAACCCAGGTCCCAGCGCTGCTATAAGGGTGTATATATCGGTCATGGAAAATCACCTGTGGATAATATGAGGTATAGGGTTAAAAACAACCACTTTACCATACAAGAACCCCCATCCTTAAAAGTAGTGAGACAGGATGGGATCACACTCCTCTCCAAATGGTTTTAAAATATGCTGTATCTTCGACTCATTGACCCCGCTCTCCTAAGACTTAGAGTTAATAATTAATCGTCTTCGCCAATGGCTCATAGTTCATAATTACTATACACTAAAATTAATGAATTCAATAAACCCATATACACTCTCCCCGTGTCTAAAAAGACACGCATTTAACGCCTAGTTTAGCCAATCGCTCCTATTTTTACTCTGAATAGTGGCGTACCTGCAGGCGATATCCTCCTACCGGAGCCCTCATAGAATTTCGAAGAGAGCTCATACATTACTAGTCTTAGTGAGTGGATGAATGGGCTTAGCGATGAGAAGCCTAGGTTTACAATGTGGAGTGGTATCGAGATCAACGCGCCTACTAGGACACCTAGCAAAAAGCTGAGTCCACTCAGCGATGAGTATACGTTAAGTATTAAGCCATTAAAAATCTCCGCTAGCATAGCACTGCCCAAAGCTATACCCGCTATTCTCACAAATGAGAGAACGTCCGCAAGTATTCCTATAAGGTCGAAAAGCCACAAGATAGCGCCAAAAGGTCTATCGAAAGCACTCCTCAGCACCGCGTAGATTATGACGAGTAGGATCGTTGCGTAAATCACTTCTTTTTGATT
>JAJHRV010000044.1 GCA_020833525.1 Thermosphaera sp. | reverse complement strand
TCTTTTCCATGTTTTAAACAACTGTGTATTTAGCCATGAGGAAGGTTATAAAGAGGCCATTAACAATCTAGACTTCATAATCTTCATCGTAGGTAATAATCAACTAGCCCGAATAATATACGGCTATAGAGGTTATAGAATATTACTTATAAGAGCTGGATATGTGGGAAGAATGATACAGTCGCTTGTAGAGAGTAATCAGGCAAAGCGCGTCATAATCACACCACTTTTCATGGACAACAACGTGAACGAACTCATTGGTATTGACGGAACAGAATTCGCAGTTTTAAACATCGCTATCATAAGCAATTTGAAGACTAGTGAAAAAGGTGGAACATAGATGAGAATTGAGGAGTTAAAGAAACTCTATGAAGAGATCCGCAAAAGGTTTACACCAGAAGAGATCTCCTTACTCTTACATGAATTTACCATCTACCGAGAGGAAGATATTATAAGTATGGGAGAAATTACAAGCAAGGTAATTGTAGAGGCTCCTGAGTCCTACAAACCAGTCGAGGAATATCCAAACTCTGAGAAAATTAAATTACCAGAGCCGAAAAAAGTGAAGGTATCTATTGATGACGTGATCATGAAGCGACGTTCCGTTAGAGAATATTCTAATACTCCTCTAAGTCTTGAAGATCTTTCGACGCTTCTTAATTATTCATATGGGATCTCTACAAATATTAAAGCATATGGAATAAGCGAGTTTCCTCTTCGTACAATACCTACCACTGGAGGTCTCTCAGCTCCTGAACTTTATGTTGTAGTAAACAACGTTAAAGGATTAAGTAAAGGTTTATATCATTGGTATCCACCAGCAAACTCTCTAGAATTGCTCTTTGTGGGAAACCTTGTTGGTAAAATATATGAAATTGGTATGAGGGCTAATAGTTACGCTGCCAACGCACCAGTGGTCTTCTTTATTACAATAGCACTAAATAAAGGTATCTGGAAGTATGGGCACATGTTTTATTTGTATGGATTAGTTGACGTTGGATGCCTTCTCCAGAACATATATCTCGTTGCCACAGCATTAGGATTAGGTGCTTGCGGGATTGCTGGATTCGATAAGATTAAGGCAGCTAAAATGATTGGATGTGATCCTCTTCAAGTTCCTGTTTTAATGGTCTCGGTGGGGTACCCCTCTAGATGTGAACAATGTGCGAGACCTGGGGTGACTTCACAGTGAATATTCAAGTTATAAATAATTATACACCTATTCTTCCCTCGACCACGAATCTAGACGAATTCGAGTCCATACTGGAAGGACTTAACATGTATAATCCGAGATTAGGACCAATAAGGTGGGCTGGTATTACGCAACATAGTCTATTAGGGGTTTCGCATATCTCAGCTTATACTCTACATTGTGATTTTAAAGAAGCATTTGGATTAGATATTCGCCAAAGTTTTATCCCCGCGGGTGGAAAAGGAAAAACCATATCAAAGGCACTATCCTCGGCGTTTGGAGAAGGCGTTGAGAGAATTCTGTCTGTATACACATACTATGAGTTCGAAAGAGAAGGAAAAATAATTTATGCTAAAGTTAAAGACATGGTGAAAAAAGGGGAGAATATACTTGGCCCACGCGACATCCACTTATTTGCCCCAGAGCAATATAAAGAGCCTCGCTTTCTATTTCAACCATTCACAGAGGATTCATACTTAGGCTGGGTGGAAGGGAGAAATATTTTAACAGGTGAGAAAGTATATGCTCCCGCCCAGCTCATATTATTCATATATAGGCCGAAGAGAGGGGAAACCTTAATTGGATACTCACATAGTGGAGGTTTAAGCTGTCGGCCACATGAGATCTCCGCTATATATCATGGAATTAGAGAAGTCATAGAACGGGATGCTTTGAACATTCGCTGGGTCGCTTATTTGCCTCCGAAAGAGGTGGTTTTTACTAGAGAACAACTACTTGATTTATTTGATGGAGTTCTTCCAGCTTTCATGACAAACCCCTTTATTAAAGTAGGGATATATGAGTATTCCGTTGACATTCCCCTTTCGGTATTTGTGGTCAATGTGATCAATCCATCATATAGCATATATTCATATATACCTGGTGCTGGCGCAGACCTCTGTCCTATAGAAGCACTTCAAATAGCACTCGGTGAATTGGCTCAAGCTGAGAGTGTTTACCCCCATCTTCCATTCTACTACAAAGTCTACAATGATATTCCTCCTTGGGCAAAAGTTTCCCCTGATGCACCCTTCAAGGATATAGATAATTTATTCAAGAGTATTCTTTATTACGGATATGAGAAAAACAGAAGATTTCTCGAGGAGTTTTACAGCAGAGCTAGAAAAATTAATTGGGATCAGATCAGAAAAGACTATTGCGGCCTAAGCGATGAGGAGAAATTGAATATAATCTTAAAGATCCTGAAAGAAAATGAAATGAGACCTATAGTGTTTGATCTTACACCATCCTTCCTAAAGAGACTAAAAGTAATCAAAGCATTTATCCCAGAGCTTGTCCAATACTTCATTGTATATCCAACTTATGGGCATCCACGGTACTATGAAGTTGGACTTAAAATAGGCGAGGTAAATAGGCGCTTAACTTATAATGACTTAAATAAGTTACCTCCTCCATTTCCATAGAGACGAGTGGTGATAGTATTGGGCATTGAATTAATCGATGTGACTTCTGGTTATAGGAAGCGAGAGTACATACTGAAGAACATTAACTTGAAAATAGACCATAATACTATTATTCTAGGGCCTAATGGGAGTGGAAAGACTACGCTGTTTAGAACCATACTGGGGCTTACTCCACATAAGAAAGGAGAGATACTCATAGATGGTGTCAATATAGAATCAATACACGGGAATCCCGGATTGATCGCTACGAATCTACCAGAACTATTTATGCATACAAGGCTTTCGATTAGAGAACTAGCAGATCTTTATTTAGATATTCTAGGCGGAGATTTCGACTATTTCAGGGAGATAGCTTACAGGATGGGTGCAAAGGACATACTAGATAAGAAGATTCGCGAGTTATCGGCGGGGTTTAGAAAAATAATTTATAATGCAATTAGCTTAGCTAGTAAGAGTAAATACATACTATTAGATGAGCCTTTTGAAAATCTGGATCCAGCTAGGAGAGTAGCCATGTTGAAGGAAGTATTGAACAGTAAGAGCGTTAATTTAATAAATACCCATATGACTTGGATGTACGAGCCTTTCGGTAAATGGGAAGTTTATATAATGGTTGAAGGCAGAGTCTATGGACCTCTGGAGGCGGCCAGGCTGAAAGAGCTAAGGATCACCAAGGAAAAGATTAGTGACGCCACCCTCTCTATAAAGCTTAGTAGCGGTGTTGAGATATACTTATCCGAAAGTACGGGTATACCATTATCCAGCTTGGACACTTTGGATAAACTATATGAGGTGTTAACGTGGGGGCTTTAATAAAACTCTACAAGTTCTATGTGAAAAACAACTTGAAGGATCCATACTACTGGTTCTGGGCAGTACTCTTCATATTGTTCTGGCTTTACATAGGTGCTTTTGTATGGGGCGCTAATATGTCTATTGAAAGAATAAGATCCACGATACCACATTACATAGCTGACTCAACGATCCATGAGTTATGGATTAGGGCGACTATTCACTATACTGGGGCATGGTATGCAACAAATGCTGTTTTTTCTCTCTCACTTATTACCGTCGGACTCGTATATACAGTCTATTATGCGACTATTCCTATAAGGTATCTTACAAAATACTCTAAAGTATCCTCGGTAAAGTTTTATTCTAGTCTAGTATTAACAGCTCTTTCCTCAGCTATTCTAGCAACTGTGATTTTAATAGTAGCCACGGTGTTAATGTATAGTTATAGATTCCACGGGTTGAAAACACTAATTCTACCTCATAATCCACTTGGTGTATTCTCTGTAACTCTAACAGCCATGCTCTTCAAGTACTTCTTTGCTATGACTCTTTCATTGTTGACTATTGTTATTAGAAAACCGAGGTTTCTTTTATTTATAGGCTTTATTCCGTTCATAATCAGCTACGCTCTAGGAATGTACACTCTCCAGACAGGTGGTGGACCGGTTAATCTATCTCCATATAGTGCCGTTCTCCTTCTCAACTACCATTATTTTACTGGAGGACCTATTGTAGAAAATCAGTCTGTTACTGACATGTGGCGTTATGACCCGTTATTTAATCAATATATTGATATTAACTCAACAAGCACGCCAAGGACGGTAGATCCCTTTGCACTATGGATAGTATTGTCCTTATGGATACTAGTTACAGGGGTCACGGCATTCATCCTATTCCGCATACAAAAAGGAGTTGGATACGAGGAGTTGATCTCATAAGAGGGTGTCTCTTCTCATTCTCTACATATCTATTTAATAATTTAGTTTTTTATAAGCTCCAATTCCCGCTTGTCCCTAGATGTTCATCCTTACTAGTTCATGTTTATTTATTAGTAATTGCATATAGGGATTTTCTTATCACTCGCTCTCTCATTGGTAGGACTGCCACCTCCGGGAGCTGTTATAGTAGTTTATTAGGCCAATACCCCTCATCAACAGCTGTAATAAAAAACCGGGGCTTACAAACTTAACTCCTATACATCAATGAGTATAGGCACCACAATTAGTTATGAAAAATGAAACGGCTCCCTTGGCTTTAAACTATATGTACATTCCTACATAGCCCATTCTTTCGTATAGAAGTGAACTTAGAGGAATGCTATAGGTGTCGTCAAGCTATGTAGGTCTCTATAGGCATAGGTATTCCAAACCTCTCGCTAGACCCTGTTCCTGCAATAATATAGGATCGATCTATAGGTGTAAAAGAATTTTATACTCTCGATTCATATGAGCTAAAGGGGTATTGGTGTTTAAACTAAGGATTGTTAATCGTAAGTATGCCCAGTCAATATTGACAATGCTTAGGAATAAGGAGACCCCTCAAATAGATTTTAGAAAGGGCCTCGTTAGACTCGGGAGGATTCTTGGATTCGAGATCATTGAGGACTATGAATATGAAGAATTAGATGTAGAAACTCCACTAGGGGTTAGTGTTCGTGGTTTAAGAGTAAAAGATCTTGACAACACTATTATTATAACTGTTCTGAGGGCGGCTTGGCCTTTAACAGAGGGTTTAATAAAGGTATTTTACTTGGCCAAAATGGGTGTTGTAGCAGCACGTAGAGTTGAAGAAAAGGGTATGCGTAACTACGAGTTTGATATAGATGTCTCATACGTAAAACTCCCAAGGATGATAAATGATAGTATAGTGATTATAAGTGATGTAATGGTGGCAACAGGCTCTACTATATTAAAGGTTCTCGAGGAGATAGCTGAACATGGTAAACCAAAAAGGTATTACATAGCATCAGTTATAGCAACCCCAATAGCAGTAGAAAAACTACAGAAATACGCAGACTCTAGGAGTATAGACTTAAGAATGCTCACGATCTCCATTGATCCGGAAATAAATGATAAGGGATATATTGTTCCAGGGCTAGGCGACGCTGGTGATAGAGCGTTTGGATCCTAGCGACTAAAGAACATTGTTAAATACATCTAACTCTCCACTACTTATTTTTTTATACCTCTCGAGACTACCAACATCATACCAGTTTCCAGCGTATATGTAGCCATAGACTCTATACCCCCTCTTGATCAACCATGGAACCATGTCACCCATAAAGTCGAATGATTTACCCAGCACATCTTCGACTGGTTCACTAAATACTCTAGAGTCAACTACACACACACCAATTGTTGCATTAATATCAAGCTCCGGTTTTTCAACCATCTCCACTACTCTATTATCCTCGGTAAGCTTCGCAACGCCTACGGGGACTTTATACTTCTTCGTCACCACTAGAGTTAAATCAGCTTTTCTATCATCGTGGAAGTTAATGAGCTCATCTACATTAAGTGGTGCAAGTATATCACCATACCATATTAGCGCTCTACTACCCATTAACCCCTTCCTATAAGCTTTTAATATCGCACCACCAGTGCCTCTATACCCGTCTTGTTCATCGAAGGAATACTCTATTTTAACACCAAACCTTGAGCCATTCTCGAAGTAATTGTAGATATACTTCCACTTGTAGTCGACGAGAAAAACAAATTCCCTAATACCGAAGTGCTTAATCCACTTAACAATAACCTCTAAAACAGGCTTTTCTTTCTCCCCTATAGGTATCATTGGCTTTGGCACGATCTCGGTATAAGGGTGAAATCGAGACCCAACACCACCAGCTAGAATTAATGCTTTAAAATCAAGTTTACTCAATTTTCACCACGCAGTTAAGTAATTATACAGGGGAAGGGGTATTTAAACAATGTACAGCGAGGAAATAGTCCCCTCTATTTTTGACAGCCCTATATATGCATTAAATAGGTAATATTGATCATTTATCTGCGGCTTCACGATTTAAGTCAAATATGATCTTTAGAGGATGATGGAGCACATTACAACTGAAAGCCCCGCCCTCTAGGGCGGGGAGGAGGTCAGACTGGAATTACCATGTTTAAACCAATGGAGCACCATACCTTTCCTCTATTGGCGGTATCCTCAACAACGGCTTTTTAGAGTAGATATAGTTGAGTGTATATATTGCCTTCTTCTTGGACAATACTCTATTATTGTTTCCACAGTATGGCGTATAAATGCACCGTGGACATCCATCATCACACGTACACTTCGACATGATTTCATATGCTGTGTCAATAGTCTTTTCAAGGTTTTTGTAGAGTAGCTTAGATAACCCCGTACCACCTATTTCAGAGTCGTAAACCACGATGTCTCCACTCGGGTAGCTTATTCCTCCTAGATCAGTTAAGCCCGCTCCACAAGTTACACGAGAAGCCTCGATCACAGCATGCTCTATCGCGTGGAATGCCTCTGCAGAGTCTAATTCACTATACGTCTCCGGACGTGGGAGTCTGAATAAAACAGCGCGTGTGACATATTTATATGTAATTGGGGGATCTAAGCTCTCAGTATGTAAAACCTCGCCACTATATAGGTTCTTAAGTATATACCCCTCTACGGAGACCTCCAGCAGTATTTTTGCATATACTACTCTAAAACCATAAATTGATTCTCTCTCCTCGAGTGCTACGTAGTCTGATACATCCACGGTGTATAGGGGTCTCGTGTATGAGTCTACTGGTAGTTTATAAGCTTTAACAAAAGCCTTCTTCTCCGCGAGATCTAGTCTCTCAACATGTAGAGGTCTCTTATTAAAATAGTATATTGCTCCAGGGTACAACTCTAGTACTGCTATTGGGAGCTCCCTCGACCCAATAACCTCCCCGCTCGATGAGTCAACGATTTCAACTTGGTCACCATGCGCTCTGATACCCCTCTCAGAGACGTATTTCCTTGCAGCAGTGTAGTTAGCAACAATGTATGGGCCTATTCTCTTCAATAGTCTCTCAGAGGCTAACTCATCAAGTACGAATCTCCACTCGATAGGTATACGTGCTACATGGGCCTTTCCAACCTGTAGAAGATAGGATAGAAGGTGTAGCTTTGAAACTTCCTCGTTTCTAGGCTCAATGGTGTTTTCGGGGATTTCTCTCTCGAGGAAGCTAGTGGGGTTTCTCGAGTAGTAGGCGTCTATGGGGTTATCACCGAGTATAGTTATTACATAGCCCTTACGTCTACGCCCCGCTCTACCAGCTCTCTGAATATACTTAGCTAGTGATGGTGGAGGTGAAGCTAGTAGTACAGCATCTAATGCTCCAATATCTATTCCAAGCTCGAGTGTTGGTGTTGCAACAACGCCGTCTAACAACCCCTCTCGGAGTCTTTGCTCAACATCTCTCCTTGTCTCTGGAGGTAGTCCAGCTCTATGAACCGCTGTATTTACACCATACTTAGACTCTAGAATACTCGCAGTTAACTCAGCTAGTTGCTGACTATCAACAAACACTATAAACCTCAACCCCTCCTCGGAGAGAAACTTAGCTATTGATGCGAAAACACTCCACCTACTCATGTAGCCTGCGGAGACAAGTATGTGAACAGCGATGCCTTTTCTAAAGGGAGACCCCTTCACCACGACGAAGTCTTCATTAAATAAGCTCTCAGCGTACTCTTCAGGGTTTCCAATAGTGGCTGTTGACGCGATAAACTGTAATCTCTGTTCTTTTGCTAGTTTAATTCTGTGAACTAAGTGATAGATATGAGAGCCCAATACTCCTTCATATGTATGTAGCTCGTCGAAAACCATTAATTCAGATTGTTTAACAAACTTCTGGATATATGGACTAAACACTAATCCAACGTGGATCATATCTGGGTTTGATACAATAATGGGGGGTGGTGATACAGCGATTTTTCTACGCTGGGATTCACTAGTGTCTCCATCATATACTCCAACACCCATTCTCCCATAAACACTATACTCATGAAACCTCTTCACCTGGTCTCTAGCAAGGGCCTTGGTGGGGTATAGGATTATTGCACGGGGATTAGGCTTATTCTCTTCAATGACCTTCTTAGCTATAGGTATAAAGAAGGCCTCCGTTTTACCC
>JAJHRV010000137.1 GCA_020833525.1 Thermosphaera sp. | reverse complement strand
CGGTGTCAAAATCTTTATTAACTTTTATATTGTTATTTACACTTGATGTAAGCCCCAAGCTCCCCGCCCTCTATCCTGATTCGTGATGAGCTTTACACTTCTAGATACTGTCTTAAGTGAGGGTTTAAAACTCTGAGCTTCCATAGACTGCTGCTTTTAAGGTGTTTATGCGGCTTTCTTTTTGGGTGATGGGTTGTCTCAGAGACTGTTGAGAAGAGGTAGGAACCGGAGTAGGAGTGTGGTTAAGGGGCCTGTGGTTATTGAGGACTTCTATGTTGTTAAGACCGGCTTTGGTAAAGAGGAGATCTGTCGTGAGTATGATGTGAAGCCGCCCTACATTGTCTGTGTCACCTTTGACGGTCGAGTCGTTACTGTTAGAGACCCTAATGTTAAGACTGTCGTTGTTACTCAGGACTAGGTGAACGAGAGAGAGCACACGATAATGTGGTCCCTCTCGCGTCTCAGTTCCCGCGTTTTGGTCTATCCTAGTCTGCCCCCCTCGACCCTACGTCTTAATTATCCTCTCTCTCCGGGATTCCCGCGTTTATAGGTTTTTGGGTGTTGAGTTGTCCCGCCCTCTATTCATGGATTGAGATATATAACATTCTACTACATACTGCAACCGCTGATTCGGGCCGAGATCGGGTTAAGTTTGAGTTGTTTGCTGTATGAGTTGTCTTAGCATGTTGCGTGGTATTGGATAGACCCTTGTTCTCCCCATGATTTGCTCTACTACGCGGTCTTCCTCTATTAGTAGGCTGCTTACTATCACCCGTCTTATGATGTAGTCATCTTCATATTCTAATACTGGTGTGTGTTTATCCTGGACTAGTCTGGCTTTTGTTTCTTTCATGAATTCTACGAATTGCTGTAGTGTCATTGGTCTCGACACTACTAGTAGTTTCTTTGATACCGATACTGCTTTTCTGTTATTCCACTTGTATTTTCCACGTGAGACTCTTACTATCACCCCGTTGTTGATCAGTTTATCTATTATCTTGTAGATCATTGATTTGCTGTATAAGCCCATTTTCGCGATTTGACCTGGTGTCATTCCTCTCTCTACTAGGAGGTAGGCTATTGCCTCTTCTTTATTTCCGAATTGTATCTCTATTAGGCTCTCTAGTCTTAGTCTCCGAGTTATTCCTCTAATGATCCTAGCGAGGTCTCTGTCTATTGTCATTACTTGTGTTGTCTCGGTCTCTTTTAATTCATATTCTCCTAGTATTACTCTCGGGTTCACCACGTGGAGTAGCGTGTTTAGGAGTACTCCGTGTTTCTTAATTACAGTATCTATGTTTAGGGAGATTATTGGGATTTTCTTTAAGCTCACGGATGCTTCTACCTTTGGGTGGTACTCCGGATGTGTGGGCTTGTAGTCTCTGTAGTACAGGTGTCTGTAACTCTTTAGTGTGTATGGTATTCCTTGGTACTCTATTTTAACCCAGGCCCAGAAGTAGTGGAATTTTCCTCTAAATGGTTTTTTGTGTTCTAGGCATTTGTCTCCGAATTCTAGACATAGTGCGTTTAGGGCGTTTACTATCTTCGTTTCGTAGTACTCGCTATATCTCACGTATAGCTCTATTTTTATTGTCGCCTCGCTCACTCCTAGCGTTTTCATGTACTTTAGAAACTCCTTTACTCTCCAAGTTTTGTGTGTGATTAGCTTGATGAAGTCCTTCTTTTTTGCGAAATAATATCTGTGGTTAATAGATTCTCCACGCTTTTCTCTGTATGTGGTGTGCTTGTAGCGTTTTTTAGGTGGTGGTGTCTTTACTTTTACTTCCTTATACTGTAGTATCTTTGTGAGGTCTTCTATTACCTCATTGATATTAGCACCCTTGGGTATTTCCACTAGTGCTTCTAGCCTATGTATGTGTAGTAACCTGTAACTCCTGTATCTTAGTGTTTTAGGAGTGGACTTTTTTCCATATGCGGAGTGGACTTTCTTTCCTCGGGGATCTCGTTGTACGGTATTAATACCGCTACTACTGGAGGGGGTTTGCGGTATGCTACCACTGGTTTGACCTACGGTAGGGCCCGTAGAAGGGATACCGTTGATCGGCTCGCTTGTTATGGTGTCAAAATCTTTATTAACTTTTATATTGTTATTTACACTTGATGTAAGCCCCATGTCCCCCCTCCTGGCTCTGATTCGTGATGAGCTTTACACTTCTAGATACTGTCTTAAGTGAGGGTTTAAAACTCTGAGCTTCCATAGACTGCTGCTTTTAAGGTGTTTATGCGGGTTTCTTTTTGGGTGATGGGTTGTCTCAGAGACTGTTGAGAAGAGGTAGGAACCGGAGTAGGAGTGTGGTTAAGGGGCCTGTGGTTATTGAGGACTTCTATGTTGTTAAGACCGGCTTTGGTAAAGAGGAGATCTGTCGTGAGTATGATGTGAAGCCGCCCTACATTGTCTGTGTCACCTTTGACGGTCGAGTCGTTACTGTTAGAGACCCTAATGTTAAGACTGTCGTTGTTACTCAGGACTAGGTGAACGAGAGAGAGCACACGATAATGTGGTCCCTCTCGCGTCTCAGTTCCCGCGTTTTGGTCTATCCTAGTCTGCCCCCCTCGACCCTACGTCTTAATTATCCTCTCTCTCCGGGATTCCCGCGTTTATAGGTTTTTGGGTGTTGAGTTGTCCCGCCCTCTATTCATGGATTGAGATAT
>JAJHRV010000043.1 GCA_020833525.1 Thermosphaera sp. | reverse complement strand
ATGCTGGCTTCAAGGGGAATATAACTATTGAGTTAATTGGTGGAGTCCACCCTGTTAAGATATACCCAGAGCAGAGGTTCCTACACGTAGTCTTCCTGAGGACAAGTAGCCCAGTCTACAAGCCATATCAGGGGAAGTACCAGGGGCAAATAAACGTGACACCGCCGAAGCCAGATTAGAGTAAAGAGGTTGTGCCGCCGCCGGGATTTGAACCCGGGTCACGGGCTACCCACGCCTCCCATACCGGGGCTCGAGAGGCCCGCATACTTGACCGGGCTATACTACGGCGGCATCTATTATGTTTAAGTAGATTACGGGTTTTTTAAGCATTTATATTTATTTTATTTCACAGTCTAGATCGGTCTTTAAGTCCAGGTCTCCGAGAACAACCCCTTTCACTAATGGATCGAGAAAAATGTTAATCGATTTAAAAACAACACCGGCCTTGACCGCTTTATCGACAAATCTCTTAATAGCTTGGTCTACGCCACAGTATAGTTTAAAACCACGTGGATTTGGAACACCAGCTATGAAGACTACGAAAGCTCTACCACCACGCAATGCATACTCCGCTAGGACTTCTAATTGTCTCCTACCACGCGAGGTTGGCGCATCAGGATACCCGGCAAAACCACCCTCTAGCTCCATTACCGCGCTCTTTAGCTCGACCAATACGATTTCACTATTGCACTTGAAGGCGTAGTCTATAATCTCGCTTGATAACCTATAGTTTTTACTTGCTAAGCTACAGTCTCTAAGCCAAGGAATTAAGCCCATATTGTGTAGTGCAATAAATGCTCTCTCCTGTATCTGTGTATCTATGAGGTATGCATACTTGTCTTTCTCTACACCTATTAATCTATGCTTCAACCTGCCTGATTTATTCTCGATGCAGAAGCCCTTCTTTCCGTGCTCAATAATCCCGCGTAGTCTACCAGTGTTGCCTAGGTATACTGTCTCCCTCCTCCCAGAGACTTCTACTTCAACGGTGAATAAACTAGTCCTCGCTATAATCCTGCACTCCATGATCCTGGGTAGTGGGAGTATAGTTATATGGTTCAATGCGCTCAATCCTCGATCTCCAAATGTAGCTCCTGATTTCACTACGCCACATTAAAAGAAGAAGTATTACTACTAACTGCCCAATGTCTGGGTAGAATACACTGTACTCACCTAGGGATTCAATTATTACTAGTGGATATATTGAGACTTGGTAGGGTAGTCTACAGCTATATGCAGACGTGTATACTAAGTAGAGGTACACGTAGTGGAATACCGCGATGAATACGAGTATATATGATAGAATAGTCTTAATTGTTCTCCTCAGCTCGAATAATGCATAGATAGCTGCAGCAGCCATAATCAATATAGATATGTAGATGGACAAGCTATATGCAACTTCCCCCAGATCACATATAGTACTCAATGGGCACACCTCTCAACAAGTCTATTCCTAGACAATATACAATCACTGGTTTTTAACAAGCTCACTTAGGAGTAAGTAGGAGATATAGAGTGCTCTCGCCTTGTACTCTAAATACTTCAAAATCAACTCTCGCTCTCTATCAAGAAACCTCTTATACTCCCTCACTCTTCTAAACACATCGATAACTCCAGCAGGATTAATAGGCTCCTCAATACCCACTAGTGAAGCCAATTCCTCAGTGCTGGTAGCCTCTAAACCGCTTTTACTCATTAAGTCGGATACGTCTAAAACCCCCTCAACACTGGATAAGTGAGATGCTAGACGCCTAAGATTCGACTGCTTCAACTGCATTATAACAGGGCTTCTGGCTTCAACTATTAATCTATACTCTTCATAGTAGACTCTATCCAGTATGGAGTTCTCGATTTCGAGTAGTGATTGAGGCGGCTTAATTAATGGTAGTGGTGGGTATAGCTCAACCGCTCCATAAAACTTTTCACCATCGTAGAATCCATGCCCCGCGAGTAGTGTCGGTGTTAGGGATTCTTCGTCGAGCACCTCGCTAACAATAGCGTATGCTAGTAGTTTGAGGCCGGGGCTTGGGCGAGGTATTAGTATTTCCCTTCCATGAATCACGGCTTTGACTTTATCCCTTGAGAGTATGTAGTCTACTACTCTAATCGCTTGTTCCCTCACGAGATCCCAGTTGAACTCTATTGTTACGAGAGTTGAGTAGGCGATATCATCTATCTCGGAAATCATTATCCTATCGAGATCGCCTGGTTCATGTCTCCTTACAGCGTCTCTTACTTTTAACCAGTCAAGCTTCTCAATTAACCCAGCTGATTCAGGCTCGTGTAGAGCAAAGTACTTGTACTCCCCAATCTTCACTACATCATATAGTATAACGTGTAGTGGTATTCCCAAATACCTTCTCAGCAATATTACTATGTATGATAGTGCAAGGCGGATTAAATCAGCATTCTCCCTCGGGTCTAGTGGGTACACGTAGCCATAAGTGTAGTCTCTATACTCACCACCAGTGGGCATTGGCACGTAAATAGTCTTCTTATCATAGTACACCATTGGCTCCCCCTTGACAACAGTGTACTTAGGCCTCTCTGATCTAATGGTCCAAATACACCTCTCAGGTATCTTAATGTACTTTCCAAAACCACTCCTAGGAGTATACACTACACAGAGCTCTTCACTAGTGATCCTGCCCGTTAGTAAGTCTCTTATGATATTGGGTGATTCACCCCACTTCAACTTAGTGAATCTATATTCTTCGAGAGCCTCGGCTAGTGCATCATTGACTTTGAAGTCGATGTCCCTTATACTCTTCTCTATCACGCTCCTAACAATCCTAGTGGATTTACCATAGTTGAGTGAAACAACTAGTGCCTCCTCCCCGTAGTCAATGTTACCTGGTTGAAACCTCTCAACTAAGTCAACGTGTCCAATTGGCTCTAATGGTATTAACTCAATGTTTTTCTCAAGGTACCTCTTAATACCGTATGGTGGTGCATACTCATAGAAGTTTAATCTATCAAATACCTCCCTAAGCTTTCTCTCGTTTACCCCGCCATCTTCTCTTAAAACCCCTGTTGATCTAAGTGCTTCAACCCCCCTTGAATTCAACTCTCCTTTAAACCATGGAGAGACGAGCTTTAAAACCCCGATGAATAAGTATATGTAGAGGTTATCGGGGTTTACAATAGTTTTCTCTAATCCAAGGCCAAGCCACTCTCTAAATACATCTACTCCACTACTAAGTAGCTCTCTATCCCACCTAGAGTAGGGGATTATAACGGACTCGGAGAAGCCTAAATCCCTACGCCTACCCTTTCTACCCTCCCGCTGGTGGAATTCACGAACGCTCTCGGGTAGACCCAAGTGGACGACTCTTGCAACTAACCCAATATCTATACCCTGTGATAGTGTTCGTGGTGATACAATCACCTTAATTAACCCACTCCTAGCTTTCTCCTCTATATTCTCTCTTGTCTTTTTCGGTACAAGGTGGTGGTGTGGTGCGATTGGCGCATCTTCCCCGTACTTCTGCTTTATTGACTTAACTAGTTCTTCAGCTGAGTTAATGCTCCTAGTGAAGACTAGTGTTACATATTGATCGTTGAGGTATTCTGCAATGATCTCAACCGGGTCTAGGCTAATGCTTGGGACGCTGTAACCCAGGCTCTCAAGGATTGAGACCACTCTATAGGCGTTCTTCTTGAACATTTCATACTCCTCAATAATCTTTGTCAACGTGTTTAACTCTGGGTGTTTCAATAGTATACTACTCCACTGCTCTCTAATACTCCTCCAAATGTACTCTAGATTCTTCCCGAGTACTATGTATGTTTTATTCTCGACTCTGAATGGTTCTCCCGTTATAGCTATACAGTCTCTACTTGTTGTTTTAGATAGGTAGTTGCATAGGTCTTCGGGGTTTGAAATACCCGCTGATAGTACAGCCACCTGTAGCTTTCTATCACTGATTTTAGCCAATACGTCGATCATGGCTATTAAGAGCGCGAGGCTCCTCGGGCTGTAGAAGTCTAGTTCATCTATAACGAGGAGGTTTAACTTAGTATAGAATGGAGCTAAGAGGCCTCCTTGTTTAATCATGTGTTTCTTTAAATCGTGGAGTAGGAAGGCGGGATTTGTTATTACAAGGTTTGATGTCGCTATATATGAGCGTAGAGATCCAAGCCCCTTCTCTTTAACATACTCCTCTTTCCTAACACTATCTATTTGGACAGGTGTTTTACCAATTAAACTCATATACCTAACTATGCGTTTAACTTGGTCATTTGCAAGTGCAAGTGTTGGGTATAAGGCAACCACGTAGAAATCCCCACTTCTCTTCAACTCGTCGAGGACGTATAGAACCCAAGCCTCTGTCTTACCACTCCCGGTACCAGCTCGTAGAACTATATTAAGCCCCTTCTTCAACGCATTGTACGCCTCATACTGGTGTAGATATAAACGCTCATCTCCAAGCTCGATTCCCGAGAACTCTGGCACTATATCGCGGAACCTCATATCAGAGTAGCTTGGCTCACTAGAAGGCTCAGTAAACTCTGTGAAACTATAACCCCTACTAGACAATACAATACCACTAGACACTCTAGGCATTTATTAATCAATCCCTACTAGTACTCTAAATTAATCTTATACGAGCCCAAATTATATTTGAATTCAAAACACTATGTAGAATACCCAGCCCAATTTGATTAATCAAGGGACTCTCACCTCTACGCGACAAATAGCGGAGCACTAATGCACTAACACGTGATCGTTCTCTCCCCACCTTGAAGTCGAGGCTTTTAGTTGTAAACCATGAATCAATTAGATACCGCTGGATCCCGCACCCGACGCATACTTTATGCACAAGCGATTTTATTATCAGTGCAGTAGTAATGCGTAGATAATATATCCTGCGTATTATTGCCCAATAGTGTGGAGAGTCATCTTTACCACACTATATGTTTCCATTAGAACGTCGTCGTAAACAAGGGCGGGGAAAACGATTAATCCGTTGAAAACGA
This sequence comes from Thermosphaera sp., assembly GCA_020833525.1. Lineage (GTDB taxonomy): Archaea > Thermoproteota > Thermoprotei_A > Sulfolobales > Desulfurococcaceae > UBA285. The sequence goes on along the minus strand of JAJHRV010000043.1, from coordinate 3,666 downwards.
AGTAGTGGGATTATAGATAAATAATGGAGAAGACGCGGGCCCGCCGGGATTTGAACCCGGGTCCTCCGGCTTTCCACGCGGGGCTTAGGAGGCCGGCGCCCTCTCCTGGCTAGGCGACGGGCCCTTTCTACCCCCTATTCTCTATGTGATTTATTCGGGGTATTTAAGTTGGTTTGCTCTGGTTTTAATTAATAGTTAATAGTTTATTTGCAATGTGGAATGCTAGCACTCCCAGGCTGTATGCAACTATCAGCATTAGCATTATTGATAGAATAGTGTACTTCCAGCTCCTTGTTTCACCATATATGGTTGCTACGGTTGCTAAGCACGGTATATATAGTGATATGAATAGTGCAAGTGAGATAGCGGATGGTGTTGATAAACCAAGTGTTTTAAACGCCTCTATGGGGTCTGAAGCACCAGTTGCTGTTACAATAGTGCTTAATACGAGCTCTTTAGCTAGAAACCCCATAATAACAGCGTACATAGCGATCCAAGAGTATTCACCTGAGACTCCAAGAGGCCTCAGTATTATTGATAAACTCCTAGAAGCCGTTGCAATAATGCTCTCAGAGGCGTTATCAGTGTACATAAAGCCTAGTGATGTGTGTTGGAGTAGCCACGAGGCAATACTAACGATGAGTATGACTGTACCCGCCTTGGTAATGAAGTGTTTTAAGTAGTGCCATGTAAACCACCAGACTACCTTTAGGTAAGGCTTGTGGATAGGGGGGATCTCTAGTAGTAAATCCACTTCCTCCCTCCGCTCACTAGTGGTTAGTCTATGTATAGTGTAGCTCAGGGTAAACACGATAATGAATGAAACCACGTAGATGAATGGTACTAGCAATGCACCTGCAAATCCACCTATAGCCGTAGCCATAGCCAGTAATACCACTAGGCGTGCTTGGCATGGAATAAATGGAGTCAACAAGATTAGTTTTAACCTCTCAGAGCTACTTGGAACAGCACGCGTAGACATAACACCGGGTACGTTACACCCCATCGAGATAGATAATGGTAGGAGTGCGTGGCCAGATAAACCGGCTTTATTTAGCAGTAAGTGTACTCCGATGGCTAGTCTAGGCAGTAGACCAGAGTCTTCTAGAGCTCCAAGAGCCATCATGACTTTAAATATTAGTGGTATAAATACAATAATTGATGCCACTCCGCCAAGCAATCCATTAACTAAGAATAGTGTCCATGGCGACTCTCCAAGGGAGTATACTATATAATTGCTTAGTGCAGTAAACAGTTTATCTATAATACCCGAGATTGAGTACTCCCCTATGATCGAGGCTAACTCGGTATATCCTAGTTTATCAAGTATTGCTGTCAATGGAAACCCGGTGTTTACTATGAATACAGTTAGGAAGACTACGATTAGTATTCCAAGTGACAGTATTGGTGCAGTGAATGGATTGTAGAATAATCTATACCATCTCTTCTCAGTCTTTTTCAAAGGCGCTATGATTAAAGCGTCCTTTAAAATCTTCTCCCTTATAAAGCGCATTCTACTAATTGAGATAAAAGCGGCTAGGTCTTGCCCAATCCTCCTCTTAGCCTCCTCTCTCACCATACATAGCTCTGAGTAGACTCCACCCATTTGTCTTCTAGCCAATTCCTCTACTTCAACATCCTCCTCGAGGAACTTCAATGCTAGCCATCGAGGCGGATACTTACTAGACAGTTGCCTACTCCCCGCGAAGAGCTCCTCTATTGCATTTATAAACGCCTCTAATTCACCATATTTAACCCTGAAAACCAGGGATTCTACACCAGCCTTCTCCACTATAATTGATAGTAATTGGTCAACACCATTACCTTTGATCGCGGAGACGGGGATTACGGGCACACCAAGCCTTTTACTTATTAAATCATAGTTTACGTGAACCCCCCTACTGTGCGCTTCATCAACTTTTGTAACCGCGACAACAACTCTCCCAGTTAACTCAAGGATCTCTACGACTAAGTACAGTGTTCGCTCAAGTATAGTTGAATCAGCGAGAACAACTATTACGTCTGGGTTTTCCTCGGTTATAAACTTCCTAGTTATCCTCTCCTCGGGCGTTAAGTAAGATAATCCATATATACCTGGAAGGTCAATAATCTTTATCTCACTATTATTATGCCTTATCACGGCCTCAGAGCGCTCAACGGTTGTTCCAGGCCAATTAGTAACTATAGCGTTCCCCCTTGTTAATACATTGAATAAAGTTGACTTACCAACATTTGGCTGACCCACGAGCCCTACAATGATTTGCCTGCTCAACCCTGAGTCACCTTTACCACTATCCTCCTAGCAATACCCTTTCCAAGAGATACTTCAACATTGCCGATTCTAACTACAATGGGCCCCACTCCTCTATTGAATACTACCTTTACCTGCGATCCCGGTAGAATCCCCATTTGATATAATCTACGCACCCACCCTCCACCACTGATCTCCAATACCGTAACTACGCTTCCCTCTCGTATTAAATCAAGGGTAGTGGTCTCCATAAGCGCCTCACACAGTCAATAAATTTAGACATATCTAAACCTATAAACCTTGCGACTCAATGAATAATACCAGTGTATTTGGCTATTAGCGAATCGCACATTCAACCATAATTAATCTAGCTATTCTCCTGGGTACTTCAACTTCTACTCCTCTATTTAAAGAGATCTTTATAGAGCTACTGGTTTTAGATACAACAACTACTCCCACTCCAACCCTAATTGAGTATCGGCTAGTAAACTCTAAGAGTATTGAGAGCTCACCTAGAAGTCTCTTAACTACGCACTCCTCTCCCTCGTTAACCTCGGTTAGTCTAATTGTATCGTATGTAACTGTATACCCTGGTATTGGGTTTCCATGTGGGCATGTAGTTGGATAACCTAGATGACTGTGTATTTTACTTATTAACTCGTCTGGCAAGTGCTCGAGGTAGTGTGCGTAGTGGTGCGACTCAAGGTCGTTTAACCCCAGTGTTTTTACTAGGAATTGTTCCGCGATCCTGTGTTTCCTAATAACCTTTTCCGCTATTTCTCTCCCAGTCTCGGTTAAGTCGACATAGTGGTATTTCACCCGCTTCACGAGGCTTTGTTTTTCAAGTTTCTCTAGTATTTTGGAGGTAGTGGCATACGACACATGGAGCTCTCTAGCTATATCCACTACTCTAACTACTCCAAGGGCTTCTCTAATTCTATAAATAGTCGTCAAGTAGTCTTCCATTCTAGCAGATAATAGATGCATAAAGCATCTCTCTAAAAGCTACATAAACTACTCTAATCAAGGATATTTAAACCTAGTACTTATTCATAAACAAGGTGCTTACCATGCCAAAGGAGATTACGAGTAGAGAAGAATTCATTAGGATAACTGAGAGAGCAGTAGAGTGTAGAGTAGTGAAGAACGAGAAAGAGAGTGTAGCGAAGGTAAAGGCGCACACTCCAAGATACCTCTATACAATAAAAATCCCGATAAGCGAACTAGATGAATTCCTCAAGCAATTAAAGTGCCAGAACATCAAGTACATAGAGTAAATCAGAAAAAGCCGGGGGCGGGATTCGAACCCGCGATATAGCGGGTATCTGAGCCCCTGCTTAACTCAAAGCCCTGCAGCCCGCCGCCTTAGGCCGCTCGGCCACCCCGGCTTCCCAGTATAGATTCTTCTGAGACAC
>JAJHRV010000136.1 GCA_020833525.1 Thermosphaera sp. | reverse complement strand
GTATCCCCGTCGATAATACAGAGGCTTTTACAGTGTGGTATGAGAGTTTATGGTGTTCTTGGTAGGTATGATGATGCATCTGTAGCATCAACACTTAGTAGCATGGGTTCTTTAATAGATTGTAAACTTGTGAAAATAGGAGATCTAAACGTCTATGGATATGGATTATCGGGGTGCAAACATAGATCCACTGAAGGTGGAGTAGTAGATTTGCTTGTATCTAGTTTATCGGGGAGAATATATACTTGCTGCAATGAAGTGAGAGGACCTATAGACCCCCTAGTCGAATTACTAAAACCCAGACTAGTGGCTACCGGTGGGTGTTCTAAACCCTGCAGCAAGCATCAATTATTCTCACCTGGCGGTGTAGAGCATGGCTATATTGGTGTAGTTGAATCCGAGGGGAATAAGTTAGACGTGATTCTTTTGAATATGTATAGCGTTATTCGAACACTGTAGGTAAACAAGAGTGGACTTTAATCATTCACTATTTATAAACTCTTTTAATTGATAAATCCACTAGGGTTAAATATGCTTAAGGCCATGCTCGAGCCAAAAAGCATAGCTGTTATAGGGGCTAGTAGAACCCCGGGTAAAATAGGCTATGTTGTTTTGAGAAATATTATTGGATATGGGTATAGTGGAAGGGTTTACCCAATAAACCCTCATGCAAACGAAATTCTCGGCTTGAAGGCTTATCCCAGTGTCCTCGAAGTTCCCGGTGAAGTGGATGTAGCGGTAATTACAATACCTGCACAAGAGGTACCCAAAGCAATTGAGGATTGTGGTAGGAAAGGAGTAAAAGTTGCAGTAGTTATAACTTCTGGTTTCTCCGAAGTGGGGAATGTGGAGCTAGAGGAGAGGATTGTAAAGATTGCGAGAGAGTATGGAGTAAGGATTCTCGGTCCAAACATATTTGGATACGCGTATACTCCAAGAAATATAAACGCGACTTTTGGACCAATGGAAATAGAAAAGGGGAATATAGCGCTGATCTCTCAGAGTGGAGCACTGGGTATAGCATTAATGGGCTGGACAATAATGAATGAAATAGGTTTATCAGCACTATTCAGCATTGGAAACATGGCTGATATTGATGTAGCCGAGTTGTCGGAGCTCTTAATTGAAGATCCCCATACGAGAGTCATAGCTATATATCTAGAGGGCATTAAGCCTGGTCGCGGAGGAGAATTTGTCGAGAAGATGTCTAAGGTAACTAGGGAAAAGCCTGTGGTTGCAGTTAAGGCTGGGAGGACGAGTAGAGGTATGAGGGCTGTTGCAAGCCACACAGGGAGCTTAGCTGGGAGCGATCAATTATATGAAGCAGCATTCAAACAAGCAGGTATAATTAGAGCCTACACAGTTGAAGAAATGTTTGACATTGCAAGAGCTTTTGCGCAACAACCACTCCCCAGGGGGGAAAACACAGTCATAATTACAAATGGTGGGGGAGTGGGTGTACTAGCTACAGATGCCGCTGAGCTCACGGGGGTTAAACTACTTGATCCAAGCCCGCAGTTAATCGAGGCGTTTAAGCAGACAATGCCTTGGTTTGGAAGCCCAAAGAACCCGGTTGACTTAACGGGTCAAGCAGTCGTGGATAACTATTTAAAAGCCCTAAAGGTAGCTGTAGAGTCGCCCGAAGTAGACAATATAGTGATACTTTACTGTAGAACAGCGGTGCTAGACCCCAGAGACCTCGCTAAAGCTATAGTTGAGTTCTACGAGGAGAATAAAGTAGAAAAGACAACAGTTACTTCATTTGTTGGAGGGCAAGACGCTTATGATGCTATGAGGTACCTAAATAGGCACAACATACCTAGCTATTCCTCACCCGAGAGGGCAATTAATGCCATAAGCAAAATGATCTGGTATGTTAAGTACAGAGAGGCAAAGAGGAAAAAGTAGTTTTGCTACATAAGCTTTGACCCTGGCTTAACGGGTTTCTCAGCAATAACCAGTACTGGAGGGTCGGTGTCGGTCGCTAATAGCATGCCCTGGCTTTCCAAGCCCATGAGTCTCTTTGGTTTCAGGTTTGCAACTACAACTATATATTTTCCAATGAAATCCTCTGGTTTATACCACTTCGCCAATCCAGCTATTAATTGGCGCTCCCCGAGTTCCCCAAGATCAACCATTAACTTGATCAATTTCTCACTACCTGGAACCCTCTCAGCGGATTTTACAAGGCCCACTCTAAGATCTACTCTCTTGAAATCCTCTATTGAAATATACTCGCTAGACATGATGTCTTACCCCGTAGTTTTAACCTACGAATTATTTATAAGTCTTGAATATCAATGCGGGTTAATAATGGCTTGAAACCCCCTAGTCTTCAAGTCTCCCTCTATTAATGGATCTGTTTTTCTCGGTAGTATTTTACTGAGCTCCACGTATAGGGCAACCAGTCTCTTCTTGCCTTCGAGTAGAGTATTATTGACTACATCTACTAGCTTAGCAATTTTTGTTTGTTCAATTATAACCTCGTCCCTCGTTCTCGCTAATTGTGCTGTATATACTCCAGTTACGAGCTCGATGAATAATCCTGTATCCTTACTATAGTGCATAACCCCGCTGTGTTTAAACCCAACTCTCCTCGCCGTATTGAGTATCGTGCTGGCCAGCTTAAAGCTCCTCGAGTATATGTGGATTATTGGCCCACTAACAACTATCCATAGTCTCTTATACACGGGC
>JAJHRV010000135.1 GCA_020833525.1 Thermosphaera sp. | reverse complement strand
AGACGGGTGTTCCGCTGATCGGCGACTACCCCGTATCGCATGATGCATGGTCTGGGTGGCCTCGAATACACGTAGACTACGAGAAGTGCAGGGGCTTGAGTAAAAGACAATTAAGAGCACTCGTATATCATGAGGCTGGCCACAGTATTCTGCATGGATCACTCTCAAGCTACTTCATTAGTATTAAATCAAATAACTTGAATCGATTTAACTTAGACTCATTGGAAGCTATTTACTTAGCTAACGTTGTTGTCAAGGATTTAGACATACACTACTTCCTTTCAAGTAGGGGTCTTGGCAGGGTTATTGAAGACTATTTTGAATACATTAAGCCATTAATCATGGGGGAGAAGTGCGGTAGTTTAAGGGAGATCTTGGAGTTGTCAAAGCTCATTTCTCCATGCATAGTGATCAACTGTACTGGCCTCGATAAAGTACTCGAGTATAATTGTAGGAGGATATATGAGAGTCTGACCTCCTCCCCGCTCTAAGGGGCTAGGGTTCCCTTTAGGGGGTTCACTGGTTCCCCGCATCTATTCGGGTTTACATCTGTCCTTTGCGGGGCAGTCGGGGTGGTCAGAGATCCCCCCCATATAGTGTATTTGCCTAGTGGTTGCACTCCCCGCATCCCACATGGGCTTAGGGGCAACCACGACCATTAACTCATCACCAAGGAATAATCAAAATGGGAAAATTTATAAGCTTTTCCTCTCATCCCCGCCTTAAAAAGCGAGGCTTTCAGTTGTAATTATGGCTTTAAGGCATATCGTTAACTTAGAGAAGCCTTTGAGTACAAGAATCGAGACCTTTATCAATGAATTAATCGAGTATACTCTACATTAGTGTATTACATTGACTAGAGATGCACCCATAGTTAATAGTGACTCCACGCAGTTTATAGTATGGACGGGGGTTTATTACTCAGGTGAGTGGTTTAGTGACTACTACATGTGGATTAAGCAATTGAGAGTGATGCTGTTAAAACTCGAATATCGCTATGTTTTAGGCATTGATGCGCGAATCCTACCCGGTGGGTCGCTGACATGTCTCCAAAGACCCCTACTAAAGCTTAAAACCTGTATTCCAAGCTCATCTATAGTTGCATCTGTTATTGGCTCGATCAACCCTCTCTGAACAACAAGGTCTGCTTTAATCCTCGACAAAACCTCGCCATCCTCTCCGATTAGTTCCAGCTCTACTAAGTCCTCGACTACAAATGCCTCACCTATAGAGGAGGCCTCCTCGACTTCTAGAACTCTACCATGGCTAATAGGCCATAGACCAAGTTCTCTAGCTACATCTTCATCGAGGACAATACATGGCTTAGTGCTCTCTGCTCCGCCATTCACTAGTACGGTGATCTCTAGGGATTTACTAATCGATCTAGATTTAACCCTGATCTTTACCCGTACAGCCAATTATTACACCAACTTCTCTTTTTATAACCCATCTACCTAGCTTTAATCTATACTCCCCAAGACCTACTTGTCTCGAGATTTTCCTATATAGCTCCTCGGAGACAAGTATCCTCTTAGTCAATTGAAACCCCGTTTCTAATTCACATAAATGGTGTATTATAGTTTACACGTGTACACGCTATCATTCACTAGACTCGTTTATTTACTCGTACCAGGAGTATTTAACATGGTGTTTACCCCCTATGAGTCTACTCGCAGAGGCTGGTACCCGGTTGCCATTAATGGGTAATGAAGCTATTGCTAGAGGTGTATTAGAGGCTGGAGTATACGTTGTCACTGGTTACCCTGGTACACCATCAAGTGAGGTTATTATGACTCTACAAGAGTACTCACGGGACATCGATATATACGTAGAGTGGAGTGTTAATGAGAGAGTAGCGCTTGAGGTTGCTATTGGTGCGGCTATTAGTGGAGCTAGAGCGATGGCGACGATGAAGGCTCCGGGCTTGAATGTAGCCTCGGATCCACTATTATCCGCTACATACTCGGGTGTTGATGGTGGATTAGTTGTATATGTTGCAGATGACCCAGGGCCCCACACTACTCAGACAGAGCAGGATAGTAGGTGGTATGGTGAGCTAGCTAAACTACCACTAATATCTCCATCAAGCCCCCAGGAGGCTAAAGACTACGTTGTTGCAGGTGTAGAGTTAAGTGAGGCTCTTGGCTTACCAGTATTATTGAGGACTACTACGAGGGTTAGCCACACTGTTGGAGACGTATTACTTGGAGAGATAAAGCAACCCCGCAAGGGGAGGGGTTTTAGTAAAAACCCAGAGAGATTTGTAAGAGCTGGTATGGACTGGAATCTCGAGAGGCATAGGTGGCTTAATAATCAATTAACACGTGTCGAGGAATTGGCTAGTAAGTATGGATTTAATAGAGTTATTGGTGCTGGGGACTTATGCATTGTAACCGAGGGTGCTGCATTCAACTATGTACTAGAGGCTGTAGAGGAGTATTCACTGAGTGCTAGGGTGTTAAAACTCGGGCTACTATACCCGTTTCCAAGGGGGTTTATCCTAGACAATGTTAGGGATTGTAGGGAGATCCTCGTCGTCGAGGAGCTAGATCCATACATAGAGCAACACTTGAAGAATGTGCTTTATGATGCAGGTTTACACACACCAATACGTGGTAAGACAACTAGGCATATACCACTCGAGGGTGAACTAGACAAGTCCACTGTGTTAAGTGCACTTGGCTTAAAGCAGACTATTCAACCCGGGACTCCACATAAAACCCCTCGTAGA
>JAJHRV010000134.1 GCA_020833525.1 Thermosphaera sp. | reverse complement strand
ATTAATGGGGTCTACTCAAAGTGCATTTGCATGCTATGAATGTGATCCTAAGGTAGAACTGCTTTCATTAGTCCAATGAGAAACTCATTGATCCTGAATGCGTACAGCATTATATTACGTTGACTCCTATCAAACTAGAACGTGTAAGTGTATAAATGTGAATGATAGCTAAACGTGCGGATATCTCGGGCTAGCCATTAGACCCGCTAATACCTTGGTTTATACTATCGCCGTGGATCACGGTGTTCGCAATATTGACCATAATATTAATGAAAACACAGATACACAGATAGGAGTTAGTGTATTATAAATCAACTATTAATCCAGTTAGAGGGGTTGAAGAAGGACATATGGGAAGTCTAAGACCTTTCTATAATTACTTGCGATTAGATGTAGATAACTATGAATAGTTGGCCTGTATTCATTAACTTCTCTAAGTGTGTTTACTCGTGGGCGACGAGTCCTGGAGCTTGAACTATGGTCTCCAACGCAGATGAGGGATTTCGGGTTCCGTGGAGCCCTGATAGCCCGGGATCCCCCAGGGCAAAAAGTATTCAGGTAAATACAAATGACTGTCTCGGTGAAACTAAAATCGAGAATGTAGAGCTGAATTAGCGCTCTCCACGAGTAATGCTGGGTCATTTTGCTCTGGCATTATTTTAGTGTCTTTAGAGACATAGTTACATGTGTCTGTAGATTACGTGGAGGTAGTCTATGAAGGGTATAAAGTTACCGATTGAGTGGGTTGAGAAAGCAGAGGTATTTCTGCGCAATGCTAGGCGCAACTATGATGAAGGAGTCTACTGGCTAACATGTTTTAGCGCTCACCAGGGTGTCGAGTTGTACTTGAAGAGCTTAATCGTCGCCTTGACGGGTATACACCCTTATACACACGACTTAGTTGAGTTACTCGATGCGGTTAGAGCTGTGGGTATCGAGGTATCTAGTGAGGTATCACTAGCATGTGAGCTATTGACTCCACACTACACCCTCGCGAGGTATCCTGGTAAGAGGGTATATAGCTACACATCCGAGAGGGGTAGACTATGCGTGGAGTATGCTGAGAAAGTCGTGGAGTGGGTGAGGAAGACTGCAGACCCATAAATTCTACTCCACTATGGCTAGGAAAGTGGAGTCGTATGAGAGGGCTTTTAAGGAGTTTACACAACTACTGTGTAATAGCGGACTCGTTGTGGAGGCTTACCTGGTTGGTTCTCGAGCAAGGGGAGACAGTACCCCCTCCAGCGACTTCGACGTAGTAGTCGTAGTGGAGGATAACGTAGACATACTAGACGTGGCTATTAAATTGAGGTTATTGAAGAAGACGAGTATACCACTAGACATAATAGTTCTCCATAGAAGCGAGCTCGAAGACACAGTGTATAGAGAAATGCTTAAAGACGCAAAGGAGATATGTAGTAGTCTTCATTACTGAAATGGTTTCCAATGTATAGCACTACTTCCTAGGAGCTTAGACAGAGTCATCCAGGTTCCCTATTTACTTTTAGCTAGCAATTACTCGTACTAACCCAAGATAGAGAGTCGATCTGGTCACAGTTGATTACAAGGGGAAATTATGCCTTTAAAGTAGCATTGACGAGGTTATACAATAGAGAAACAATGGCGAGGTTGTTAACGCTTCGGAGACCCTTCGGGCCTATTTCAAACGGTAGTAAATATATTATCATAGCTAATATTATTGGTTGATGCAGAACACCTGGTGGAAGTAGATGCGAATATACAATTGTGATGGATCCTCTCATCGAGGAGTCCAATAATACTGTGGTCACATAAATACTGGAGCCAAAGTGTATGGAGTACTATCTGAACACTTCGTTGGTTTGTTATTTTAGCCCTCGATTAATAAATAATCATGGTGGAGGTTTTTGTTGTACCGCAGGGTTTTGAAAGACCGGGGGCTCTTGGCGGCTATCCTCGTAATAGCTACTGGTATAGTCCTATTTATTAGAGGCTCTATAATAACACCTACAAGCAATCCCTCTATAAACCCGCTCGAAGAGTATGTTAAGGCTGTTAAATACCTGAATGAATCCAGTATTGCTGTCGAGAAACTTCTACTCCTAGGCGTCACTCAGAGCCTAGACATTGAAGACGCCGCTAGGACTAGGAATAGGATAGTGGAGGTCTACTACAACTACTTGAGTACATATGGCTCCAGCGGTAACTACATGGTTGAGACAGCTGAGGGCTATTTACGAGTAGCTGAAGCGGGCTTGGATTCAGCTAGGGCTTATAGAGTTCTAGAGGGTGCTGCCAACGTATTGAGGAATTCTCTCGGATTGGTGTCAGTGTGTAGAATTAGAGAGGCTCTTGAAGCTTATTACTCTATTAGGCGAGATTTGTATAATGCAACGTCGTTATTGAGAGACGCTGTGTCGATGCTCGGGGGCGTTGACTACAACTATATTGCAGAGAACCATGTCTCCGTAGTTAAAGAGTCTCATCGTAGAATAGAGAGGACTCTATACTCACTAACCAATGCAACGAATCTACTTGAACTCGTTGACAAATACAGCGTTCTAGTCGAGAAGATGTGCTCGGGGCAGTCATTGAGTCAAAGCGATATACCGCTACTAAATGAAATGGCTATTCAACTACAAGGAGCGAGTGTAACAGGTCCCCTCTACCAAGATATTGTGGACGCCAAGCAGAGTATAATCTCACTTGTAAACAAGTACATGAATCAGTCTAATAATCAAAGTGATACAGAGCCACCGAGTAGTAGCCAGAATAGTGGTCAATTACCAAGTGGTGGACAAGGGAGTAGTCAACAACC
>JAJHRV010000042.1 GCA_020833525.1 Thermosphaera sp. | reverse complement strand
TTTAACCCCGACTAGTACCTGTGTCCTGCCTAGTTTAACTAGTGCGCTTCCCTCGGCTTTCTCTATTGGTGAGAGTATTATCCCCAAGGGTCTGTAATCTAGTAGTCCTCGATTGTCAGCTCTCTCCCCACGCTTCAATAGCTTTAATATGTACTCTAATTGCATTCTAGGTACTAGTTCACGCTCAGGCGTTATACTCACTAAGCCTTCACCTCTTCAATTAACTTCATGTATTTACGATGTAGGGACTCCTTTGCAACCTTGTAGATTTGCTCCGATGCATTAAAAGCCATGTCTAGGGCTTTCTTCAATTCATCTCTTGTTAACACTCCATTCAACTGGAACAAAACGATCTCGCCTATATTTGGAGCTATACCCACTGGTAAGTCTGCCTCTCCATACTGATCCTCGAGTTCATTTATATCGACTACAAGTACTCCATCAACTTTACCCACAGCTACTCCAACCACTAGATCCTTCATTGGAATACCTGCATCTGCTAGAGCTAGAGAAGCGGCTGTTAACCCAGCTGTTCTCGTCCCTCCATCAGCCTGTAGCACCTCTATGAATACATCAATCCCCGTTCTTGGGAATAACTGAGTGAATACAACTGCTTCAAGGGCTTCTCTAATAACCTTCGACAACTCTATCTCCCTCCTCGTGGGGGCTGGCGACTTCCTCTCCTCTGTTGAGAATGGTGCCATGTGGTATCTTACCCTTAGTACAGCTCTATCAGCTATACTTATGTGTCTTGGCAGGGCTTCTCGCGGTCCGTAAACGGCTGCTATTACTTTTGTACCCCCATACTCCACTAGTGCGCTTCCATTAGCGTTTTTCAACACTCCAATAGTTATTCTTATTGGTCTAAGCTCCTCTGGTAGTCTTCCATCTACTCTCCTACCATCTTCTCTGATTAAGACTGGTTTAATGACCACGCTTACCACCCAGCAAGGTCTCTAAATATAGTTTAACCTCCTCGGTCAACCCCTTCATATGGGCTTTAGCCTCTATTAACTTAACTGCTCTCACCAAGGCGTTTAGTGTTTGTTCATCCGGGCACTTGGTCCATATTAATCCATTTAAGCCCACGACAATTTCACAGCGAGTCATTGTTGTCAGTACATTAAGCATACTGCCTCTCTTTCCAATTACACGTGCAACCTTACTTGGTTTTATATTTATGACGAAGCCTTCGAGTATTTTCCCAAGTCCCTTCCCACGTGTTGTTAAAACAGGGTCTCTGAGTCTATCAAAAGTAGCGATCTTTGCTAGCACATAGTCCCCTATGTTTAAGTAACTACGTAGATTGTGGACAACTGGGTTAAACCCCTCTATTACATCAGAGGCTGGTAGAATGGCTTTATATGGAGCTTTAATATCTACAATCCACTGTGAAATGCCTACATCGCTTATAACACCAATTACTATGTCGTCTTTCCTTGGAAAGTATACTCCTTCCAGGGGTATGACGGTTATTGTCCCCCCTTCAACGCTTACTAATCCAACGATGTCGCTGTAGACTTTATTGTTCAATATGTACACGTGTCTATCTGGAAAATACTTAAATCCACCCTCAGGGGGAGCTTCCTCCTTTTCAAGTAGTGCGAGGCAGTCTCCAGGCCTCACTATTTGCCTATCTGCCACCAAGATCTTCAAATCCACTACCCCACACTCATGATCTTTACGTCTCCACTACCCTTGGTCAAAGCATTGACTTTGTCTATTAGCTCTTGTTGCATACCAGCGGGTATTTCAACCTCTGCCTCTAGGCTTCCATCACTCAACCACCTGGTCTTCTTGACGACGCCCATTGATTGCAGTAGCTTTATACCCCTACTAGAGTACTCCACCGGTATTTTGACACTTACATATGCCTTAGCTATCTTTATTGGTATTACTTTCGCGATCTGGGAGACTACTTCTTCGAATTGTTGCTCAGCTGGCTTGAATGGATCAATACTCACCCTCGCCTGCTCCATTGCAAGCTCTATTCTCTTAATGGGTATTGGGAGCTTAGTCTTTGGATCCACGGCGTTCTTGGCTATTAGGTTAACTACCTGTGCTTTTTTCTCCTCGATTAGCTTTCTGCGTTGATCAGCTGTTAATTGGATCTCTCCACGCTTAATAATCTCTAAAGCCACGGTTCTGGGGTCTTCTGTGCCGAAGACCTCTCTCATAGACTCAGGTGATGCCTTTAAGCCCTTCTTAGCGTCTTTATAGACTATATCGCTGATTAACACCTCGTCTATACTTATGCTTTTACCTGATTTAAGCTCTAGGGCTTTATCAGGGTCAACCAAGATCTCGAATCTATGCCCCTTAAACTCGTACTTGGCAATAACGTACTTCTCCTTCAAACCAGCTCACCATAGGGGTTGAAAAAAGTACTTTAAACTGTGTCGAGTAATTGTTTTAAGGTTTTAATTTACCCTCACTTATTAATTCATCTATATATTTCTTTACTTCATTCAAGCTCAGTGTTTTAAACTTCCTATCGTATATATCTACATAGCCTACCTCTATGAAATTCTCGTAAGGCTTGCTCTCTAGGATCAATCCTACTGCTTCAATCGCGAGTTTCAATGAGTCATCTACTTCTAAATCGTATTTATAATTCTTCTCGAAAAACTCGAGAACACTACTACTCTTCTCGCCAATAGCTGTTGCGTAGTAGCCTACATACCTACCACTCGGCTCAGTCATGTACACTTGTGGGCCTCTCTCATCAATACCTGCAAATATAATGGAGACACCGAATGGTCTTACTCCTGCGTGCTGTGTATATATTTGCTTGACATCGCAAACTAGTTTCGCAAGGTACTCTATTGGTATTGGTTCATCGTAGTAGAACCTGTGTATCAGTGCTTTCTGAATAGCGTAATCTATTAGTATTCTCCCATCGCCAGCCATTCCAGCGTAGCTTGCTCCAACGTGGTCGTCTATTTTGAAGATCTTCTGGATAGATCTCTCGTCGTGTAGAGAAGTGATCTTGCGCTTCTCAGCGGCAATAATAGCAGCGGTCTTAGTCTTTAAACCCAGCGTAGTCCAGCCTCTTCTAACAGCTTCGAAAGCATACTCTACTTGGTATATTCTACCATCAGGTGAAAATATCGTGATCGCTCTATCATAAGCCGCCGCCATCGACAAACCCATAATCTCACCACACACTACTAACCCACATAATGACAAAGGGGAATAAAAACATAGTTTATCAAAGAAGACGCAGGGAAACAAGCCCTACAACATCCTTGTCCGGGCCCTCAGTACACTTAACTTAGTTACTACTGAGGATTATGTGCGGGGGGTGGGATTCGAACCCACGCAGGCCTACGCCAGCGGATCTTAAGTCCGCCCCCTTTGACCAGGCTCGGGCACCCCCGCGCTATTTATTATAATTATTGTTAGGGGGTTAAAACCCGTGACTATCAGATCGTCGCGAAGTAATCACTAATCATACTGGAGCGGCTTCATCATCTAGTAACACTATAGAAAAATAGGCTGTTTTAATCTTTACTCTTAACTATGATGATGACGTTTACTTTGATCGCTTTAAAAGACCGCATTTATAGTTGTCTAATTAGTGAAACACTAGGATTTAACGCGAGTGAGTCTCAGAGCTAAATCTTAGATTTAGATAAGATCTCGCGGGCTTTTCTAAGTGTACCGGTGGTTTTAATAGGTACTATGAGGCAGTTTCTACCCCCCGCTCGCTTTGTTAAACCTAGTGTGGCAATTAAGTAGCTAGTGTACGCGTGTAGTACTCTTACTACTCCTCTACCAGTGGATTCGTCATAGAGAATCACTTGGGGTGAGGTTTTTCTATAGATACTTACACCATAGTGTTTCTTCATTGTTTCACTAATTGCATTTTCAACATCTCTTTGTGAAACTCTCTCCTCGCAGAGGGCTGTGAAGACAACATACCTCTTTCTAGCTTTCCCAATGGGTTTTAACCCTGTTTCTAGGAGCCTCTTTACGCCTTTATAGTATACTATGGTTTTTCCAAGTAGTATTATAGATGCTATGAGTAATACCATAGAGGTAGCTAGAAGAAGCACGGTGAAGACTTCGAGGCTCAATTAAACTCCCTCTTTCCTACTTATAATGAACCAGGGAATATCTGAAACAGCGAGTAAACCTATTCTCTCTGGTATATCATAGGATAATTTCAGGAATTTTAGGAGTGAGTATGGGTGGATTAACTCATGCCAATGAGTAGCCATGGATGATATAACCAATGGAACCCTTGATGAAGCATACAGCCTAATCCTCCTATATAAAGCACTCTCAGCCCTATCTTCACCGAGTAAGTAGAGGATAGGTATTTCTAGTGGTTTTGAATAATACTTCATAATGCCCAGTTGTCTTTTATTAAATAGCTCGGTGTTTCGACTAGTGATCAGCATAGTGTCCACTCTAGTATCGTGTGCAGACCAACGTGCAACCTCCATGGAGAGAGGCTCTACTGTGACAAACATGGATTTATAGTTTACTCCCGCTAGTTTATTCCTAACTTCACTAACACTACTAGATGATATAATGATCTTTCGTAATACTCTGGGGAAATCAATTGATTTACCCAAGTCCCCGCCCACCTCTAACTCCTCGCATGATAAAGCACGGTATCCAATAATCCACGCTATGTTGAGTAAGCGTGTATTACATTTTTTAACAAAGCTATCTACGAATACCCTTGGTTTCAGGAAAATGCACCCTGCGCACACTTCACGTTAACAATGGACTCTATAATAAATTCACTCTACTTAAGTAGTCTAGCGCATCGTTCTTGCTTTTCGCGTTTTTGAAGTGAACCACCAGCTTCACAACGTCGTCTGAATCCGTGATCTTCAATACTCCGAGGTATAGGTCTTGCTTTGAAAACCTCACTATAAGTCTCTTTGTAGATTGGTCGTATCTCAAGTCGAAAGTAGCTTTTAGTATAGACTTCTCGAGTGGTTGTAGTGTATTAGATAAGTGTCTTAGTAGTAAATCTACATGCTCCTTACTCGTTAACTTTAAGTTTAAGACACTTATTGGGTTTCCATAGTATCCTTCATGTGTAGTTGTACTTATGAAGACGTTGTTTTTGAGTTCGGGGGGTAGTAGGTTTTTAACTGCGTATTCAACCCTAGTGCAGTCTTCTGTAGCATGGCAGAAGGCAGAGATCTCTACCTGGAAAACCTCTACTTTTCTTCCCTTAGCTTCTCTGCTACTTGCCATGGTTCACGCGCTCCTCTACTAGCCTCATGGCGTTTCCTCAACTCTCTCTCCCTCTGTTTCCTCTTCCACTTGTAGTATATAGTCCCCCTCAACCCCCTGCTCTTCCTCAACCCCCTCATTTTCTTCCCAGCACTCGTTAGAGCCCTAAATGCTCTACCTCTATTTTGGGGTTCACAGATCCAGTTTATCTCGGGGTCTCTGCAGATAGATGGATGGCTTCTATCAACTAGTATTACCTCAAACCACTTGTACTTACCGTCCTCGCCTACGTAATAGCTATTTAGAACCTCCATGTTTCTATACTTTCTAGCAGCTCTCTCCTCGGCTATAAGCCTTAGGCTCTTCGCAGGTGCATACCCATATATACCCATTCTCTTTGGTCTTCTACCCGTTCTCGGCCTTGGCTTCCTCTGCCCTCCCTTACGCACTCTTACTCTCACGACAATGAATCCCGTTTTAGCCTTATAACCCAGTGCTCTAGCTCTATCTAGTCTTGTTGGTTTATCAACTCTCACAATGCTTGGTTGACGCCTCCACTGGATTAACCTCTCTCTAAGTAGTAGTTTTAAGTCTCCTCCATATATTTCCTGCCATGTCTCCGCTAAATAGTGATACATGCTCTTGGCCATTGTAAACACCATACCAAACCTACTTAAATAGAAATCTAGGGGTTTATATAACCTGGATGCTCGAAATGCCCCCACCAGAGAAAATAATTGGAGTTGTTGGAAAAACAAATGTAGGGAAGTCAACACTATTCGCTGCCTTAACGATGATCCCGGTTAAAATAGCCGATCACCCGTTCACCACCATAGAGCCAAACGTGGGAGTAGCATACTTAAGGAAGAAGTGCGTCCACGTAGAGCTCGGACTACCAGGGTGCAATCCAAGAAGTGGCTTCTGCATCCGAGGAGACAGATTTATCCCAGTTAAAGTAGTCGACGTAGCTGGCTTAATACCGGGAGCTAGCCAGGGTAGAGGACTTGGAAATAAGTTCATGGATGACTTGAGGCAAGCAGATGTATTAACACACGTGGTAGACGCATCTGGTTCAACAGACCTCGAGGGGAATAAAGGCAAACCAGGTACATACAACCCCGTTGAAGAGGCAGAGTTGATTAGAAGAGAGATTGACGAGTGGTTTAAGAGCGTTGTTCAGAGGGTGTGGAGTAGTAAAATATCAAGAGCTATTGCAACTAGTCAAAACCCTTTAGAAGTAATCTACCAGAACTTAACAGGCCTCAGTATTAAGAAGAGAAATGTTATTGAAGCAATTAAGGCAGCGGGGTTGGAGAATAAAGACCCGCGTTTATGGAGCCAGAGCGATGTCGATGAATTCGCAGTTAAGTTAAGAGAGGCTTCAAAACCCATAATAATAGCTGCTAATAAAGCAGACTACCCCGAGTCGAGGGACTACATTAAGGAGCTAATGGAGAGATTCGGCGTGGAGAACGTAGTCCCCGTAAGTGCTCTCGCTGAATTAATACTAAAGAAGGCTAGTCAATCAGGGGTAATAGACTACCTACCTGGCGACAAGGAGTTTCGATTAATAGCGAGGAGTATTACGAGTGAGCAATTGAAAGCACTAGAGCTCATTGATAAAAACGTATTGAGGGTTTACGGCTCTACAGGGGTTCAAGAACTACTGAGGAAAGCCGTATTTGAGAAACTCCACATGATCACCGTATACCCCGTTGAAGATGAAAACAAATACACTGATCACCACGGGAACATACTGCCAGACGCCTATATTGTCGAGAAAGGAACCACGGCTAGAGAACTAGCGTACATGGTGCACACGGATCTCGGGAAGAGCTTTCTATATGCGATCGACGCGAAGTTGAAGCGACGAGTAGGAGAATCCCACATACTCGAAGACAATGATGTAATTAAAATAGTTGCCACGAAATCTAAGTAGGTCACTCCTCGCCTGGCTCTAATTCGCTCTTAATTCGCTCTCTCCTAATTCTACTCCAGAACCTCCTAGCTTCTTTATAGTAGTAGTTGTCCTCCTTTCTACCCCCAAAGGCCTCAATACCCCCGTTTCTCAATATCTCTCTATATTTCTCTGCTTCCTCAACGGTTAATTCACTTCTCTTAACGAGGTAGTCTAAGACTTCATTAGCTTCCTCAATACTCTTACACCTTCTAATATAGTCGACAACCGTGGGGACGTAGCCCCTCCACGGGTCTATTAACTCAACTTTAAGCTTTAAGTGCTTAGTTTTACCCCCAAGTAGTTCATCTGCTAATCGTGGATATTTCTTCTTAAAATCCTCTACATCGAATTCAGAGCTCATTCTTTGCCACTCAATATACTATTTTCTCTCTTGGGGGATATATACTATCACTCGGTACATCTCTATAGACAACAACTCCCGGCAGTATCCAGGTGTTTGACCCTATTTTAACCCCCGGCATAATTGAGACGTTTACACCTGTCTTAACGCCTGCTCCTATTATTGCGCCGAGCTTTAACCTACCAGTATCTTCTCTCACTCCTTTAATAGTCATTTTTACTGTGGCATTGTCGTGTCTTAGATTTGCAAGTACTGTACCAGCACCTAGATTTACGTTTTCACATATAACGCTATCCCCTATGTATGCCAAGTGGTGTGCATGAACATTCTCGAAGAGAACGCTCTCCTTTACCTCTACTGAAAACCCTATCTTTGATCCACTACATATAACGCTGTATGGTCTTATGTATGCATTGGGGCCCACCTCTACTCTTTCTCCAATGTACACTGGGCCCTCTATTGTAGTGAATGGATATATTGTGCTATTCTCACCAATGTAGACTCTACTCTTGTTTTTAATGTATACAGGGTCTTTGACCTCGCCTCTAACTTCACCGCTAATACCGTCAAGAGCTACTTTATTTACATCTATTACATGCCAGGGTTTACCTACATCCACCCACTTCTTCCCATAAGCTAAAACCCTAACTGGTCTACGAGAAGCTATCTTTGTAACTAAGTCCGTTGCCTCGATCTCCCCTCTTGGGCTAACTGGTAAATCCCTATTCTCCAATATGTCGCCTGTATTTAACTTATATATGCCTGCATTAACGAGGTTTGACTCTGGCTTTTGGGGCTTCTCCATTATCCTATACAGGTATTGATCCTTAACGTAGATGACTCCATAATCCTCGGGTTTGGGGACATACACCCCGACTATAAAGTAGCCGGATTCCTCCACGAGTCTCTTGTAAATGCCCCATTCTTCGAGGAAGATGTCTGCGTATACAACTAAGACGTCTTCTCCATAACCAATTCTTTCACTAGCCTTGATAATAGCGTCCCCCGTTCCCCGCGGCTCCCCCTGATCAACTATTTTCACTCCACTATACCCTCTACTCTCAATGTACTTTACAACATGCTCCTTCATGTGGCCGACAACAACGTAGACTTCTTCAACCCCTGCATTAAGTAAATTACCCAAATGCCAATCAATTAATGGCCGGCATAAAACAGGGATCATGGATTTAGGCCTACTCTCCGTGATCGGTTTAAGGCGCGTTCCCTCACCAGCGGCAAGTACAATAGCCTTTACCAATGCATCCACCATTTTCATCAAATGCGAATTTTATTAATTAAATACAAAGCATTCAATTATTTCTACGTGGGGGAACCGACCTCCTCCCCGCTTTGAAAGACGGGGCATTCAGTTTTAAAAAGTACTAGTGCTACTTTACAATAGACTTCTTTAATTGTATTGGAGAAACTACGACTGCAGGTTTAGGTCCTTCAGGTGATGGTATCATAAGTAGTTTTGTTTTGTAGACTTCCACTCTCCTTATAGGATAGATCTTTCTCGCTCTCTCCGCTATCTCGTTTGGAATAGTTCCTTTAAGTATTTCCTGT
>JAJHRV010000133.1 GCA_020833525.1 Thermosphaera sp. | reverse complement strand
CATGGAGAGTCCTATGGATCGCTTTTCTAGCAGTCTTCTACTGGTCTACAGAGTTAATACCCATTCCACTAACGAGTGTATTAATTGTACTCCTACTAGTTGTCGAGGGCATACTCCCATTCGACAAAGCATATAGCTACTTTGCCGATAAAGTCATTGCGTTAATCCTTGCAGGTGAAGTTCTAGCACTTTCCCTGTCAAGGCACGGTGTTGATAGATACATTGGTGTAAAGTTCCTCGGCCTCATGGGTGAGAAAGCTGAGAGGGTGGTTCTCGGCATGATGCTGGCAACCTCCACGCTATCAATGTGAATTCCAAATACAGCTGCAGCAGCTATAATGGCTCCAATAGGTGTGGGTATGTTGGGTTTATTTGGCGAAGAAAGGGGACCCCGGAATCTCGGTAAGGCGATGATGATTGGTATAGCATATGCAGCAACTATAGGTGGTCTTGGTACACCGGTTGGTACTCCACCAAACCCCATAACAATAAGTAATATTGAGAAGTCTACAGGGGTTGTTATAGGGTTCACTACTTGGATGCTCTGGGGCATTCCAATTGCATTGATTTTAACGATTATTGCTTGGTTTATTCTAATGGCAATGTATAAGCCCGAGGTAGAGGTAGTGAAGGGTGGTAGATTAACAATTGAATTAGAGGCGAGAAAGATTGGCTTGTTAACGGGTAGGAGACTACAAGCTCTATTACTGTTTCTAGTCTCTGCACTACTCTGGATCATTGACCCCATTGCCTCACAATTCTTGAAGGACTGGACGTATATTGCCTCACTGGTAGTAATAACAATACACATACTCCCAGTAGTTGGTACCGTGACGTGGGATGAGGTAAGTAAGGGTGTTGATTGGGGAGTATTATTCCTGGTTGCAGGAGGCCTAGCACTAGGTGCTGGCTTCCGTGAATCAGGCCTCGTGGAGTTCCTTTCATCAATCGCAATGCAATCTCTATCCGGCTATAGCCCCATAGCAATAGTATTCGCGATATCCCTGATCTCCAGTCTCTTAGTCATCGCGTTCTGCAGTATAACAGCTGCAGCATCACTCGCTGTCCCCTTAGGGATAGCTATAGCTCGAGGAGTGGGGTTAAACCCGATCATAGGAGGGGTTGCAGCGGGTATCGCTTCCACATTCGCTTTTATTCTACCAGCGAATACCCCTCCAAATGCTATTGCATATTCTTATGGATTCTTTAAAAACTATGAAATGGCTAAAGCGGGAGTGGTATTAATGATTATCTCGGTATTTATCGCTACATTGTTCTCGTACTATATAATACCAATAATACTCGGAATATGAGTTGATGAGACAACGTCGACACTATTATACCCTGACTAAACACTACTATGCTCGATTTTAATGCGTGGATCGCCTATTGATCTCGATTCAAAAATAAATTTGTCGACAATAGTGATTATTAATTGGTTGAGTGACTTGACAAGCATAGATCCGGATTTAATATTAAAGCTCAGGGATCAACTCGGATTGGACTTCATAGACGCGAGGATACAGGTGTACCATAGTGAACTAGTAGTACTAGACAACGGCGTAGTGAGAGAGCTGACTTTGAATAAACACCAGGGAATTGGGGTGAGAGTCCTTTTGGGGGGCTCGATGGGCTACTCCTCGACGAATAGCCTTGATAGAGAATCTATTAGGAACGCTGCTGAGAGAGCATTGAAGATTGCCAGGGCGATCTCAGGGGAGACACTTAAATTAACACTGTATGAGAGACCAGTTGTTAAGTCAAGGGCTTCTTCTAGTTTCCAAGTGGATCCTGGGTTGATCGATATATCTGAGAAAGTTGATTTATTGAAGACAATGTATAGTGTTGTGAGGGAGGTGCAGGGGGTTTCAAGTAGCACTATTAGGTTTGGATATGAAGACGACTATAGACTATACATTTCTAGTAGGGGTGACTATGTAGAGGTCCACAGGAAAATGATTGGTGCTGGAGCTAGATTAATAGCGCACGTCGAGGGTGTATATGAGTCTTTTGGAGACGCTGAATCCGCTGTCGCAGGCTGGGAGTTCATTAAGTCGATTAACTGGGATGATTGGATCAGAGATAGAGGAAAACTAGTTGTTGAAACAGCTAGAGCTAGGCATGTTAAGCCGGGTAGATACGATATTGTACTAGACAACGACATGGTTGGATTAATGCTACACGAGGCATTTGGACACGCGAGTGAGGGAGATATAGTCCTCGCTGGTGGAAGCGTACTAGGTGGTAGAGTTGGAGAGAGAGTTGCTAGCGAGTATGTCTCAATAGTAGATGATGGACTAGTGGAGGGTGGAGCATATGTACCATTCGACGACGAGGGTACGCCAAAGAGGAAGGTCTACACTGTTAAGAATGGAGTATTACAGGGCTACCTACACAGCTTGACTACAGCAAAGGCTCTAGGTCAAGAGCCAACCGGGAATGCTAGAGTAATGAGCTATAGGCATCCAATACTCGTTAGGCAAACTAATACATATATGGAGCCGAGGGACTGGAGTCCAGATGAGATGATTAGGGATATGAAGAATGGACTGTATATAAAGGGACGTGGAGCACTAGGCGGCGAAGTAAATCCATTAACTGGTGCATTTACATTTACAAGTGGACCTAGCTACATTGTAGAGAATGGTGAGCCCAAGACTCTGGTTAAAGGCGTTATGTTGTCTGGCTTAATACTCGATACTTTGAGAAATGTGGATGCTGTTGGAAAAGACCTATTGGTTAGAACTAGTGTGTTCGGTGGTTGTGGAAAGTCTAATCAAATGGTTAGAGTTGGTGATGGAGGACCACACGTACGCGTACGAGGATTCACAATTGGAGGTGGTTGAAGTG
>JAJHRV010000132.1 GCA_020833525.1 Thermosphaera sp. | reverse complement strand
TTAACCGGCTTCCCCGACTTCAAGCATAGAGCTACCGCTATTGGTACCAAGTAGTTGGTTTGTATGCTTGAGCCGAATGAGCCCCCTATTGGTACCTTAACGACATTTACCCTACTCTCCGGGATGTTGAATAGCTGGCTAATGAGGATCCTCGTGTTGTGAATACTCTGAGTAGTTGTGTATATAGTTAGCTTCCCACCGGGCTCCGGCACACATAGAACGGCCTTTGGCTCAAGCTGCATGTGATACCTCTTACCAGTCTTAAACCCCCTCTCCAATACATAGTCTGCTTCACCAAACCCCCTCTCGACATCACCCTCCTCGTAGTCTAGCCTCGCGGCAATATTGTTCTCAACGTCAATCCACTTATCACCCTTCATAATCTTCTCGTGTATTCTAGGTGCACTAGGGGACATTGCCTCGAATGGATCTAGTATGGGCTTGTAGACTCTCTCAAACTCCAATCTAATAGCTTCAGCCGCGCGCTGAGCCAACTCCTCCGAGGAGGCAGCCACGGCGGCCACTGGTTCGCCTAGATACCTAGGCTTATAGGTTAATACATAGGTGTCTTTAAAGGTGACCTCATCAATACTAACTAGTCTAGGGTTAAATGGCTTCCGCGGTATGTCATCGGGGGTTATAACCACAGCTCCCATTCTAACTGCTTCACTTACATCAATCTTCTTTATGTCCGCGAATGCATAAGGGCTCCTAACCACTCTACCAATCAACATACCCGGGTACTCTAAGTCATTAGTGTACTTGACTAGACCCCTCACCTTTGGCTCAGCATCCTTCCTCGGGGTCTTCCTAGCTAGGAATCTAAATCCTGGTTGACTCATCTCCCCGCAACACCTGTCGCTGCTTTATATATGGCATTAATGATCTTCACGTAGCCAGTACACCTACATAAGTTAGCAACATGTTCTCTAACATCATCCACTGATTTGAAACGCCCCTGCTTTAAACCAGCCCACGCTGTTAGTAGAATTCCAGGTGTGCAGAAGCCGCACTGTATAGCCCCCTCCTCAATGAAGTAATCAACGAGCTTCCTGAATAAATCATCCTTCTCCAACCCCTCAACTGTTGTTACCTCCCTCCCCTCAACCTGTAGAGTTAGAAGCATACATGAAGTAACTGGTTGACCATCTAGTAGTATAGTGCAGCTACCGCACTCACCCCTCTCACAACCCCTCTTCACACTCTTAACCCTCAGTTTAAACCTCAGGGTATTCAATAGTGTTTCACTTGGTTCAACATCTACAGCTACTCTCCTACCATTGAGTATAAACTCCACTCTCACTCCTGACCACCCCTGAAAGCACGCTTATATGACTCCAATAGTAGATCCTCAACGAGGACCATTGCAACGTGCAACCTATACTCAGCTGGAGCCCTCACATCGGTTATCGGGGATACATCGCTAGATACTAGTTTAGAAGCCTCTCTAAATACCTCGATACATGGTCTTCTACCAACTAGGTACTTCTCCACACTCCTAGCTCTAACAGGTATTGGTGCAATAGAGTTGAGGGCTACTCGAGCATCTGCAATTAAGCCGTCTTCAACCCTGATCGCGGTAGCCGCGGCTACAACGGATATATCGTGACCCCTCCTCCTACCAATCTTAGCGTATGCAGAGCCATACTTCTCAAGGCTCTTATAGGGGACAATGACTTCAACTAGTAGCTCGCTTCTACCTAGACTTACAAGCCTCGGTCCCAGGAAGAAATCCCCTATTGGAATATACCTCTCCCCACTAAGACTCGCAGCTTTAACAACCGCATCATATACTAGTAGTGGTGGAGCCATATCAGCTGCTGGCGATGCATTGCATAGATTCCCACCAATAGTAGCCATATTCCTAATCTGCCAGTATGCAAACCTAGTAGCCGCCTCCCAGAGTAACGGGGTCTTCGAGCGAACAATTGGAGAGTCAACGAGCTCCTGGATTGTTGTTAACGCCCCTATTCTAAGTGCTTCACCAGTATCGATGATATACCTTAACTCCTTTAAGCCCCCAATGTCAACTACACTTCTAGGTTTATACCTACCAGTCTTCATGTCTAGAATTAAGTCTGTCCCACCAGCCAATACTCTAGCATCCCCGAGTTTATCTAGGAGCTTTAAAGCCTCCTCTAGACTACGGGGCTTATAGTAATCGTACTCGGTTAGCCTGTACATAGTTCACCCCCTTGGAGACCGCTTAATATACTCCAGTAACCTCCATGGAGTTAGAGGAGTGGAAGTTATGTTTACTCCGAGAGCGTGCGCAACCGCGTTCGCTATAGATGCTGGGCCGGGTATTAACGCCATTTCACCAACTCCCTTAGCTCCAAACGCACCGTGTCTAAACTTATCCTCCACGTACACCGGCTTCTCGATCTCTGGGATGTCTTTAGATGTTGGTATAACGTAGTCTGTGAAGTTTGCATTCAACACTCTCCCGTATTCATCGAAGTATAGGTACTCCATGAGCGTGTAGCCTATAGCCTGCGCAATAGCCCCCTCTATCTGCCCCTCCACCTGCTTTGGATTAATAATCTTCCCAGAGGCTAGTCCAGGGTATACTCTAAGTACTCTCACAAGACCCGTCCTCGTATCCACCTCAACCTCGGTCACCAAGACTATGTAGCTGTAAGCTGGGTATGCAAACCCCTGCCCAGTTGAATCATCAAACCTCCCCTTTGGGAGGTAGTAGTAGCCTGTTGCACTAACTTCAACACCCCTAGCATAAGCCTCCCTCACTAGGTCTCTCCATGAAATACTCTTCGATGGATCCCTCCTGGAATAAACCCTTCCATCCTTGAATTCAAGCTCGCCCGGATTCACGCCGAGAACTCTACCAGCTAGAG
>JAJHRV010000041.1 GCA_020833525.1 Thermosphaera sp. | reverse complement strand
TCAACTCCCACTAAACCACCCATTTAATAAAATAGTCCAACCCCTTATTTTGTATTATCTAACCAGAAAGCTCCGTGTGAGCAGTGGAAGAAGGCTTCACTAAGAACTCTCTACCAACATGCTCAACGTATATTAATCCACTCAACTCACACTTCATGAGGACATTGTACAACTCGGGTAGAGTTGTTTCAATATAGTATTCTTTCTTCAGTGTTTCAATTAGTTTAGACTCTGTTATACCCTCTGGTTTAGACAACACGATCTCAAGTACCGCTCTATGTAGAGGCATTTTCCTCCACACTTCCTGGTTCTTCGACATTGCTAGATCACCTTAATCAATGAGGCGTTACATCAGGCAAAGAGGTCTTTATATAATAAATACTTGTCTGCTTAAATACCTCGTGGTTTTAGTGCAGGCAAATTTAACAGGCAACAAGCATTACTTTTGAAGCTAATGTCCGATAAGTGATCTCAAACCCCGGGGCTACTGATGCATGAATTACTCTAAGCAATTCCAGAACCCTCTCCACTCAAAGCGAAAGTCCCAGCTCTTTGTTAATTCTAAGTAGATTTAGTGCAGACTAGACACTTACACTACGAAGTAATAAGTTTTCAATTATAGTGACTCTCTAAGACAACTTCGATGGGTGAGTTTTTAGAGTGGTTGCTGTGTCTGAGTGATCCATCCTTTGAATTGATCATACCTTCCTATGTTGAGTTTCTTTCCATTGAAGTACACTCCAGGCTCTGCCTCCACGGCATTGCCTATAATGGAGTAGTCTACTTCGTAGTATTCGAGTTCTCTTACAACATGGTTTAGGAGGTCTTGTTTAACACCAAGTACAACGCCATATTCCTCTCCGCCATTTAAGCTATAGTCTAGAATGCAGTCTATGTTATCTCTACAGAGCTCCACTATTTCCCGGTGTACGCGTGGTGGTTGCTTAATTAAAACCCCGCATTTGCTTAGTTTACTCATTTCACCTAGTGTATACCCTAAACCATCGCTTACATCCATACTCGCAGTTATAGCTCTATATTGACTAGCTATAACATAGGCTACTTCAACTCGAGCCATAGGCTTCTTAGTTGCCTCTATAATCCATCGATGTCTACTTGCCTCATTAATACCATGCTTTGAAATAAAACCCATTGCCCCATAAACACCCGTCGCGATGACTACGTCCCCTGGCTTTAAACCCATTCTCCTCGGTGGGATTTTAGCACTTGTAAACCCTATCACTGATATCGCTACCCATGCTTCACTACTATTATTTGTATCTCCCCCAAGGACTCTTACCCCATAGTGGCTACTCGCCTCTCTAAAGCCCTCAACTAAATCTAGTAAATCCGCAATTCCCCACTCCCCGGGGATTCCTAGAGCTAGCATGGATGCTAGTGGAACACCTCCCTTCGACACTACATCGCTAATTGGACCCGTGAAGGCAGCCCACCCAACGTCTCTCAAGCTCCTCCATGGTAGTCTAAGAGAAGAAATCGTATATGCATCCATGGAAAACAAGATCCTCGGCCCACGTGGAATAATGTCTCTTGCATCATCTGGGTAATCTAGGTATTCGCCAAAGCTTGGATGGGATACTAGTCTCCTCGCTATAGCGTCTACAACTTCCCCCTCTGTTAGCGACTTAACAACACTATTTCCACTACTCATATAGATAAACCCTTACCACACTGTTTTTCTCGAATCCCTCGAGTTCCTCGGGGATCAATATGTATCCATTCGTCTTCAACAAGCTACTAATTACCCCACTACCCCTCAACATATATGGCTCTGCATAGACTTCTCCATTTACGTCACGTATTGAAACTCTAATCACCGAGGTATACCCCACGGTATTGGGTACTCTCCTAGCTAGTACTGCGTAAATATACCTCCTATCAAACCCCTTTAATCCAAGCCACTTAGTAATGCTCCTCCTAAAGATCACTTCATAGCCAGTCCAGGCAGCTACTGGGAAACCAGATAGACTCAATACAACTCTACCACCAAGTATGAAGCAACTAGTGGGTCTGCCCGGCCTCAACTTCACCCCTCTAAAAACAATCCTCTCAGATTGATCTGCTACATCCCCAACTACATCTGCCTCGCTAACTCCTGTCCCACCAGTGGTGACCACTATGTCGGCCCCTCCACTAACCTCCCTCAATATAGCATCCCGGACAACCACGGGGTTATCGGGCAGAATACCAGCATAGCGTATACTAAAAATAGAGTCTCTATCTAGTAGTGAGTACAGTATGTATGTTGTTGAATTATAGGATTTACCCCCTGCTCTAACAGCGCCTGGCTCAACTAGTTCATCTCCAATAGTTAGTATAGACACCTTAATCCTCCTGTAAACCCTTACTCTACTTAATCCAACACTAGCTAGCGTGGCGATTAATGGTGGATTAGCGATAAACCCGCTCTCCCCGAGTACTTCACCCGCTCTAAAGTCCTCTCCTCTATAAATAACGTTTAAGCCCTTTGCGGCTGCTCTATAAACATAGATAATGCCACCCTCAACCCCCACGTCTTCGTCCATTAATACAGCGTCGGATCCGCAGGGTATTGGTGCACCAGTATGCACTCTCACGGTTGTGCCTGGCTCTACACAGAACTCTCTTGAGCTACCGCCCGGCCTGAGAACACCTAGATTTCTAAGCATTACTGGGTTGTAGTGAGAAGCCCCTGTAGTATCAATACTCCTAACAGCGTAGCCATCTACAGCGGAGGAGTCTTCAAGGGGTCTATCCTCCGGTGCTATGATATCATGGGCAATAATTCTACCTGTAGCTTCGAGAAGCCCCACCTCCTCTGTATCTAGTGCTATGGTTTCACTAAGAGCTTTCGCGAGTAGATCAATAGCCTCTGATACGCTTACAAGGTGTTTCAACATCCCCTGGATACCTGGGTTCTTTGGTTTTTATTATCGTTGTAAACACGGTAATTACTATGATTGTACCCAGTATTAATTGCCGTATACTGAGGGGCTCGCCTAGTAGTATATATGCGAGTAATCCTGCGCCATATGGTTCTCCAAAGCTAATTGCTGTGACTAGTGAAGCAGTATAGATGCGTAGTAGGTAGTTCATTAGGGTATGGCCAAGCATCATGGGTACTACTGCGAGGAGAATAAAGAAGACATATGTCACAAGCGAGTAGTGTAATAGGTTAGAGCCCCTTAAAAAACCCGCAATGCCTGTAGATACAGCTGCCAATAGGTATGACTTAAAGGCATATGTAGTCGTTGGCTCACGCACACATGTTCTAGCATAATACCCTGTAGTGAAGTATAATGAAGCAAATAGCCCCCCGAGTAAAGCTTCCAATACACCCAGGTTTAAACTAAGGCCTTCAATACCAAGGTATAGAGTTAATAGTAGTATACATAGAGTTAACCCAGCTACTTGTATACCACGTGGTTTCATCGAGAAGAGTAGTACCTCGATAGGTAATGAGAAGAGTGGATATAGAGTTACAAGTAGTGTACTAGTGTAGACGGGTATCAAGAATAAGTTATTCATCCAGAGTACAAAGTGCATTGCTAGAGCAAAACCCGAGATATAGTGGTATATTGAAAAGTCAAAGTAGCCACTACTCAACCCATTGATCCGGCCCAGCACATATAGCATTGGAAGCGTGAAAACAAGCCTGTGACCGATCTAGAAATAATTGTGATTAGTTATAAATAAGTGTGAGTACGTGGTTGTTCCTTTGCGTGTGTTGTGTGAATCGCTTTATAAGCTAAGTGTAGTAAGTGGGTAGAGGGGTTTACTGATGAGTCTCCCTGTGAGGGCTACTGTGACCGCTAGGGTAGAAGCGGTCACTCCCAAGGGAGATGAGAGACTACTCGTAGAGTTTTTAAGGGTATACCGTGACTCAATACAGCTAGTTATAAATGAGATCTGGGGTTTAAGTGAAGTACCATCGTGGACGGAGTTACACAATATGTTCTATGGTAGACTAGTGAAAATGGGTTTTAGAGCGCACCACGTATCAGAGATATATAAGCGAGCTAAGGAGGTTGTTGAGTCAACTAGGAAGAATAATGGATCAAAGCCATTATTGAAGAAGCTAACAGCTAGAATACACACTCTAGACTATAAAATAGACCTGGATAAGAAGACATTGAGAGTAACAGTACTACGTGATAAATGGGTTGAGTTGAAGTTGAAGTGGTATAGCTACCTCAACAAATACCTTGACGGCTCCTGGAGGCCCGGCGAGATATTATTGAGCTACAGGTGTGGAAGGTTCTACGTCTACATAACGTTCCACAGAGACGTAGTGTTTAGAGAGCCTCAGGCAATCATGGGTGTAGACTTAAACTTCAACAACATAACATACACTATAATAGATTTAAACAGTGAATTAGTCTCAATAGGTGTAATACCATTCAGGGGTCTTAGTAGAGCACTACATCTACGTAGGCTCGCTGAGGATCTACAGAAGAGGCATCCCAGAAGCTGGAGGTTCCTCAAGTGGGCTAGGAGGACTAGAGCTAGGTGGCTTAGTAAAGCGAGGAATATACTAGTAGACACAGCACATAGAGTATCTAAGAAACTTGCGGAAGTGGCTAGAGAATACAATGCTGTAATAGTATTCGAGGACTTGGAGAAAATAAAGGAGAATAATAATGGTGGTAAGAAGCTGTCTTGTGAGAAGACATTGTGGTGCTATAGGAGGATACAAGAGTACACAGAGTACAAGGCGTTATTAAAGAGCATTAAGACAATCTACGTCAACCCAGCGAGAACATCTAGAAAACCACCTAATGGCAAGAAGATAAAGTTCATAAACTATAGGTTTCTACAACTAGGAGACACAGTAACATCGAGAGACGTCGTGGCCTCATGGAACCTTGCGTTGAGAGGCCTACAGCAGATGAAGGGCTCATGGGTTAAGTGGAGCCCTGATGGCCCGGGCAGTGATGCAATGAAAACCCGAACGGAGCCCGGGAACCCCGAGGCAGAGAAATATTTAAAGGCATTTACAGCTATTCACAAATAACTGCCTCGGGGAAACCCTCCAGAAAGCACACGCTTCAGCTATAGCGCCAGATAAACGGACTAGTATACTCGCAGAGCTTATTGAAACCCATATTACTAATAGAATAACTATTGTTTTTGCTTTAATGGAGGGGTTAGCCATGACGACACTATGGCCTCTACATCCTCCTCAACTTTGGAAATCCAAGTATATCTATCAACTCTGAGAGTGCGAGCAGTGTTAACACTGTGATTAAAACCCTGGCTTTTCTCGTATTTTCATTTTTCTCGCTGATCACAGGGTACTTCTCGTAGAACTTATTGAAGTCTATTGCTAGGTTTAAAGCATACTCCAAGATCTTACTTGGTGATTTCTCCATGTAGGCAGTCTTTAAGACTAGGGGGTATCTTAAAACATCGTCAACAAGCTTCTTCTCCTCACTCGTAAAATCAACTCCCTCAAAGCCCCTCGTATACTCAATAGTTTTTCCAATAACCTCCTCCCTAGAGTCAAGGAACTCCAAACCCCACAGGTTTCTAACAACTCCTTGAGCACGGACGAAAGCATACTGTATCATCACACCATACTCAACTTCACTTATTTTACCAGGGTCGAATACTAGTACCTTACCCGGATCTATGGAGACTAGTATAGCCCTAGTATTTGCAATTGCTAGTTTTTCAGCGATCTCTAGTAAGTCGCGTAGCTCGCGCTTCTCCTCCCTCTCAATTAGCTTCTTGAGAATACTTAATTTTGCATCAACTAGCATTTCATCTATAGTATAGTATAATCCCCTTCTACCACTCATCCTCAACCCCTTTAAGTGAACCATTTCATAGGCGAAGTGGTCTAGGTTTTCAGCTTCACGTCTATAGCCGAGGAGGTAGAGCATGGCCTTTAACTGCTTCTGCTCACGAGTCTGCTCAATAGCTATGACGTTATAGACTCTACTGGCTCCCAGGACTTTGAACTTGTAGATAGAGTAGGCTATATCTCTCGTTACATATAGGGTTGTACCATCACTCCTCCTAATTATAAACCTCCCAGCTCTGTCTGGGTGGAATAACTTCTTAATGTAATCATATCTCTCTGCTAACTCATCTAAGTTTACCTCGACGGCTCCACCCTCAATAATCCTTGCGTATCCCCCTCTAAGTAGGTCGTCAACTACTTGGTGTGCTGTTTTCAATACCTCGGGGCTAGACTCGTAGTCGAATCCATTGAAGTGTACTCCTAGCTTATTTAGAGTTTCTCTAAATCCATTTAAGACTTCATTTACTGTTTTACTGAATAATTGGAGTATGCCTGGCTCCTCTCTTTCAGCTCCAAGCATGAGCCTCGTTATTTCCTCTTCTGCTTCTCTACTGCTCTTAATGCTGGATTTTAATACTCTATATACCTCTGGGTAATATAGCGCTAGTCTCCAACCAGCTCTAGTGTAGCTACGGTACTCTCTCAGTAAGTCTCTCAACTCCTTGAGGGTCCTCGCTAAGTTCTCAATAGCTGGGTTTTCACCGGGTTTCACCGTGTTCTCTAATAACTTGTATATTCTCCCAGCGTACTTCAATAGCTCTACTTTGTAATTTTTCTTCCAAGAGACTTCACATATCTCGAGGCATGTTTCTCGAGTAAGCTCATTCCCTCTACTCGAGCATACATCGCAGATCTCGCTTGCCATCTCAACGAATTCTCGGATTTTTCCATTTATAGCCTCTCTTAGTTTACCTTGCTCTATAATTATATTTGTTAAAGCATAGATTACTCCATACCAGTGGTCGATTTTTAAATCTCGTGGTTTCTCCACACCACTAGACTCTACTATTCTCATTCCATAGATTAGTGTAGCCACCTGCCTACCAATATCATTTACGTAGAACCTTGTTTCAACATTAAATCCAAGTTTCTCTAGTAGTCTCGCGAATGTATCCCCTATTACACTATTCCTACCACTCCCTACGTGTAGTGGGTGGACGGGGTTTGCACTAGTATGCTCCACGATTGCCTTCTCACCACCCCCAATACTCCTTAGTTCTTTGAAAACCCTGCCCGAGAGAAATTCCTCTGAAATAGACTTAAGGATCCGGTTGTAGTTTATAGTTATATTTAAATATCCATTGACAAAATCCACTTTTTCAACCCAGCACTCATCACGTGTTAATGCATACAGCTCTCTAGCTAAGTCCGCACCAACTATACTCCACTTTGCATAGCTAATGCCCTTGAGAACTGGTTGAAGAGCTACTCCAAAATCACCGAGACGTGGATCAGGCGTTGGAGCGGCTTTGAGTTTACCAGATGCTAGTAGTTCCTGCGTAACCGCTCTCTCAACACCCAGCACTCTGTAGACTGCTTCTGGTAGTTTACCTAGTACACACTTCCAGGTCTCATACATGGATATTTTCCAACCCAGCTCATTGATTTCTATGTTAAGGCTATTCAGGGATTTAAATTATTTATAGAGAGGAAGATAAGTCAAGCCAAAAACTACTCGGCTCCAAGAATCTCATGTACCTTTCTATAAAACCTCGTCCACCACTCCTCTGCCGCCGCGTACATGTCTTTTCTAAATAACTCACTCCACTTATTGTTCCCGTATTCCTCTGCAGCCTTAGCCATGAACTCCACTATTCTCCTCGAATCCCAGATTTTCGGGGATGCCCCAGCTAGTTCCTGGTATTTCGCAATAAGCTTATACGTCTTCTTTGCTCTCTCAAGTACATTCCTCACCCCATAATACCTCTCCAGAATTATAGGAATGGTTTTCTCAGCCCAGCCCCTATGGAATCTACACATAGCCATGTTTTCAATCATCAATTCATAGAATGCCCTCTCAAGGGACTTCACAGCGTAGTCTTCGGGCTCCATAAAGACCCCACTGTATAGAGTCCAGTACTTGCCCAGTACGTATAGAGGGGCAATTAACCCAGGAGTCCAGTAGTAGTTTGGTGATATGTGTCCACGGTCGCCGTATACAGCGTAGACTGGTAGATCACTAAACTTCACTCCTCTACTCGCTACTCTATCACTGTATAAAACATCCAGGATTTTGGCAGCGTCTCTCACTCCTCTCTCAGCGACTAGTCTAAGTAGCGGGTTTGCGGGGAAAGCGAGTTTCTCGACGAGTTCTACAGCTAGCTTGGAATTCCACGCAGAGGACTCCAAGTTTATTTTCCCATGGTCAAGTTGCGGTACTCCACTAATACCTACCTCCTCAGGCCTCAATAAACCCCTATACACTGCTTCAAACAAGAAGCCAATTATGTGTCCTAGCTCTATAGCGTCTAATCCATAAGCATCCGCTAGTTCAACAACTCGCTCTGCATCATGTATATCAAAAATCCCAATGAATGGGCCGAGTCCATTGTATGGCTCGTAGTCGCTCTTGTACTTCTCTTTACGAATCTTCTTACAAGCTAGTGGACATGGCTCTCCACAAGTCTTCCAGGTTTTCGTGGCTATGGCTTCTACATTGAATCTCTCCCACATATACTTCATTATTAAGTCATGTAGTCTCAGCCTCGCATCCTTCTCGAGGTAAATCATGCTCCAGTGAAGCATAGGTGTAGTCACACCTAGATGCGGGTAGTTTCCTCCAAGAGTCCCCCCAGTGCTTAACTTGGAGTCGTATCTGTACTTTGAACCAGTCTCTATGACTAACTGAACGTATGGCTTACCCGTGAGTTCTAAGTATAGCTTGTTGAGTAGTGAAATATCAGTTAGGTCTCTCGGCTGGTTCTTAGATCTATCGTATAAGCCTCCATAGATCACAGCCGCCACTCCGTGAGCTCTCAACAATACACTTCCACCGCCAGCTCTAGCGGCATAGTCTTCACTCCCATAGTCAACCTTACCCTTCAGTATTGTTAGTGAGGCTAGAGCGCCTGTGTTTGTATAGAGTGATCCAGGGCCAGTCAATATACTCCTACTAGGATACTTCATGTAGAAGTCTCTGAACTCGTCGAGAAGGTATTCTTGGAGTGCATATATTCCCCTATGACCCCTATACTCTCTCCAAATACCTATGAGTTTATCAAGTTTAACCTCATAGAACTCGACAACGGGCTCTCCTCCACCCTCATCGTATACTTTGATGAATAGTGGCTCAGCACTATATCCAGTAAAAACTAGTGCATCGGCATTAACATTGAATTGATAAGCAGCACCACCCATAGCTGATACATGTAGTCCCTGAGTAAGTGGACTCCTAAATACAGCTATAAATCTGTGGACTCCATAGAGCTTAGTACCAGCTAGTACACCGGTACCAAGCACTAAGGCGTTGT
>JAJHRV010000131.1 GCA_020833525.1 Thermosphaera sp. | reverse complement strand
AGTATTTTACTCCGTGACCGAGTAAATAGCCTGTAAGCCATGTTAATAGGGCTGCTCCAATAGATATAATTACATTAAATAACAACTCCGCGGCAATATTCACCAATCACCACCTAAACACATATTAACACCGTCATACAATAAATATCTTATGCCTGGTAGAGTACAACCGATTCAATGTGGGAGCATTGCTACTAAACTACCCATCTAGATTCGAGGCATACGGCTCAGTGGAAATATATGAATTATCCAGAATTCACACTCTCTTATCCATGGGGATTAGCCCAAGGCCTGGTGCTTACTCTATACCTAGCTTAAAGCAATTTGAAGACACTGCAAGCAAGACGGTCTTCATAGTCCCCGTTAAAAACGAAGATCCATTTGTAGTAGAGGGTGTTTTAAGGGCTATTCCCTACTATTCCCAGGTAATTCTAGTGTCTAATTCTCAGAGAGAGCCACTTAACA
The DNA here is from genome assembly GCA_020833525.1 of Thermosphaera sp. Classification (GTDB taxonomy): domain Archaea; phylum Thermoproteota; class Thermoprotei_A; order Sulfolobales; family Desulfurococcaceae; genus UBA285. Next base: position 2,450 of record JAJHRV010000131.1, on the reverse strand, counting down.
TGTATAAAGTAGAATTAGACATTGCTAGAACAATATTTAAAAACACTGGTAGGACAATAATTGTTCTCCACCAAAAAGACAAGGTTTTAGCTGATAACCTAGCACCTCACTTACCGTCGATCATAGGTGAGGACTCTCTCGTTAAGGATGGTAAAGGTGAGGGGATGTTGATTGGAGCTATTATAGCTGATGCACTGGGAGCGGAGAACATCGCTTTCGTTGATGCAGATAACTATATTCCAAGCGTTGTATTAGAGTATGCATTAATATACTACACCGCTCTCTCCATGAGCGAGTCAAAGTATAAAATGGTTAGGATTTACTGGGGTTACAAAGCATGGATGTCCACCGATGAACTATACTATAGGAGGATGGGTAGAGTTTCATCTATAGTCAACGGTTTGTTTAATAAAGTTCTATCATACCGTAGGAAAGTGGAGACGGACATCATTAAGACATCTAATAGCGGCGAACACGCGATGAGCATGGATCTTGCACGTGAGATAGTTTATGGTGGTGGATTCTCAGTTGAAACACAGGAGTTGGTGAGTATTCTCGAGAAGTGTTATCTCGGCGTTGATCGTGGTTTATGCCCGTCTCTACATGGGGGTATTGAAATATATCAAATTGAGTCATTAAGCCCCCACATACATGCTGAGAAAGGTGAAGCACACGTATTAGAAATGATCTTTGAGAGTGCATCAGCTCTATACCACTCTGAGATAGCTGAGGAGAGAGGTAAATCATTTATACTCAAGACGCTTGGAGACCTTGGCTTCTCCAGGGATCCAGTTCAGATAAGTAGATACGAGTATCCCAAGATAGATGCTAGGAAACTAATGGACACTGTTTTAACCGAGAGCTCTTTGAGCACTGGTTTTGGAGTTTAATGGGTTTACTTAATCTCACACAGGGGAAATTAATTCATTAATTAAATGTGAACTCAATAAATATTAATCCCGTGGTTACTTCATTGATTAAAAGGTGGTATTATTGGTTACGAGTTTAAAGGGTAGGCATTGTCTTACTCTAACTGAGTTTAGTAGGGAGGAGTTATTATTCATACTAGAAACATCGTTTAGCCTAAAGCAGAGGTATTTAGCTGGTGAGAGGATTATTCCACTACTACCAGGTAGACACTTAGCAATGATATTTGAGAAGCCAAGTACTAGGACTAGAGTTAGCTTTGAGACAGCGATGAGGGAGCTTGGAGGAGATGCAATATATCTTAGTGCAAGCGAGCTACAGCTTGCACGTGGGGAATCCATAGAGGACACAGCTAGAACACTATCGAGGTATGTTGATGGAATCATGGCCAGAGTCTACGAGCATTGGAAGCTCGAGAAGCTGGCTCAATACAGTAGAGTACCCGTGATCAATGGACTTAGCGACCTCCACCACCCTTGCCAAGCACTTGCAGATGTATTGACAATTATTGAGAAGAAGGGTAGGGATATTGAGAGTTTAAAAATAGTATTTGTAGGTGATGGAGGAGACAATGTACTGCACAGCTTAATGCTGGCTATAGGGATACTGGGTGGCAAAATAACGATTTCATCTCCACCAGGCTACGATCCGCATCCAAGTGTTTTAAAGTTATTCAATGAACACGCGAGTGGAAGCTTCGAGATTGAGAGAGACCCATATAAAGCAGTTGAAAACGCAGATGTAGTGTATACGGATGTATGGGTTAGTATGGGCCAGGAGAGGGAGAGGGAGCGGAGAATTAGGGATCTAGAGCCATATAGAGTCACCGTTAACTTGATGAATCGGGCTAAGAAAGACGCGATCTTCATGCACTGCCTACCAGCGAAGCGGGGAGAGGAGGTTGTTGACGAAGTTATTGATGGTAAGTGGAGTGTTGTGTGGGATCAAGCTGAAAATAGAAAGCACGCCCAAAAAGCACTATTAGCGCTCATAATACCCTAGCTCATACATTGTATTTATTAGTGGCGAGTATTTAATTTTCTTTTTAATTCAAATACCTAGTTTAGAGTTATGTAGAGGTGTAGAGTATGAGTAGTGTGTGGTTGCGGATCAAGAAATTAAGCTCCAAACTTGGGGAATTCGTAGAAGGGGTTTCAAGGGATAGTAGAGGGATAAATATACTAACCGCTATATTCGTGGCATTAGCAATTATTACCTGCGTACTCATTAGGATAGCACCCTACCCATTAAACGACTTTGAGTTCTTCGAGTTCGACAGCTATATAGAGTACTGGCAGGCAAAGTACGTGTATGAAAAGGGCCCTATGGCGTGGTACACACTTACAAGGAGCAATCCAGATACACATATATTTTGGTATCCATGGGGGAGAGACTTTACACTAACTAGCTACCCATTCTTCCCACTATGGATTGGCACTACATATCACTTGGTTAAATACACTGGGTTAAGCCTAGAGCAGTGGGCTACACTGCAGCCAATATTATTCGCTATAGTTGCAACC
>JAJHRV010000004.1 GCA_020833525.1 Thermosphaera sp. | reverse complement strand
TCATCTGGGTATAGTGCTTCAACTAGTACATAGCCTGGTAGGTAGAGGACGTATAGTGTGCCAAGTAAATACCTCAAAGACGATAACACTGGCATAGTGCTGGAGGCGTAAACAACTATTACTGATAGTAGAACTAGGACTGTGATAGTCCAGAACCATAGTGAGTAGTCAAGCCTCAACGCGTACTCTGCGAGGGTCCTCGGTGGATTTGGATCTATGAGCTTCAACTCACCCCTCACGGTTTTCTCATACACTAATCGCAGTTTACTCCAATTACCCTTCCCCCCACTGAGTTTACTCAAGTATTCCTCAAGTGTTACTTCATTCTTCAAGGCATTTACACCGTGATATTTACGTATAGGTGATTCCACCTACCAGTGTAGGTCCAGGTATTCGCGGAGCCATCGTATACCCATAGCTCGAATACCAGCGCCACTCTTGTTTCACCACGTAGAGAGTACACGGGTACATTGATGGGGAATGTCTTGTTCTCTCCATCACCTAGCATAATTCTCCACTCTTTAACCATGTTTTCAGGTGAAGACGTTGTATTTGATGGGAGGGTTTCATTTAGTGCTATCCTATATACTACTCTAAAGTACCCCGGCTTCCCAAGGTAGTTTGCGAGATATATGCATAGTTTAATGAAGCTATTGTTTACGACTACTTCAGGGTATTCGCCTATCTTACACTCCTCGTTGAGTAATCCAATAGCTGTGAATGGCTCCGGGTTCCCTGGTTTGAGAGTGAGTGCTATGCCTAGTGCTGAGGCGATGATTGAGACAGCGAGTATTACCGCGAAGACTTCTTCATCTAGTAGCATTAAGTCAACCCCTCACAATCCACTTCCTCCTAGTCTTAAACCATACGTAGAGGTATATTCTTGGAAGTAGGATGTAAATAGCTATTGGAATAACTGCTAGTACTGCAACCGTGACTGCTTTAACCATGGTGTTATAGTAGTAGACTCGGTCGGCGATGCTACTTAAATCCATAATCATGCTTCTAGCTTCACTTAGAGCAACATATGCTTCATCAACTCTACCACTCTCATATAGTGCAATAGCATTATCCAACTTCTCAATAACCACGGCTACATCTACCCCCTTAGAGTATAGTCTACCAGCCTCCTCCACTAGCACACCTACTTCACTATCAAAATCACTACCTTGAACTACGGGTAGAGCACTCAGTGCGAGTACTAGTAGCGCAATGTAAACTGTGTAAGCGTATTTCAATCTAATACCCCCTCAACCAATTAACAATTAGGTAATATAAAGCTAAGTCTCTAAAACCAGTCCGGGTAAAGCACTATTTACCGAGGTATAGTTATAGTGGCTAGACTTAGCCCAGTACCCTCCAAGTTAAAGGTAGGTTTAAGTAGCTGATCCCCAGTGTAGTCAGCCTCTTGAGGTTTCCGAGAGCACTTAGTAACCCCTGCCTTAGTGCAACCAATACCCCGTAGAAAACCGCTCTACCCCTCACAGTATATAGCTCTATATCGAGGAAAACCCCTCTCAAAATACTATTCAAAACAGGGGATTTAATGATGGGGAGAAAACGCACCGCTAAGAGTAGTGCACGGGACTCCCTCCTAAGCCTACCCCAAGCACCAACCCTAAGAGCCTTCCTCACATAGTGCTGAACAACATCGCGAGTAATTAATCCAGGTAGTAGGTATTCAGCAACCACACTCCTAGCAGTCTCCAGATAATCCCTTGAAACACCATTCTCTAAAGCCGCACTCCACGCTGAAGCAATTAACGCCAAGACAATCACGCAGTAGAAAATAATGTAGGAAACGACTATAAAAACTTAAATACATAAAACCACTTATTCGACAAATTAAGCTATCTCTCCACAGCTTCTTTGAAACCATTTACTTAACGCTTCTCACTACTCCATGCTCCAGAGGTTGGAGATGCTTCAAGAACGATGCGGACTCTGTATTGCACCTACGATCACTGTAAACTCCACTGCAGACTCTAGATCTGCATAAGTAATATTTATTAAGTAGGGGATTCATAATTATTGTGGTATAAAGGTGGGATTCGTGGAGGGTGTTGCAACTAAAACCCTAGCTATAGTCCTTGCTGTAGTAGTTGTCGTAGTGGCTATAGGGATTGGATTATACTACATGACTGCTCCTCCAGCTCCAACTCCTTCTAAGGTGAATGAGGTAGTTATAGGCCTCATTGAGCCCTTAACGGGTAAGTACGCTGTGTTTGGGCAGGAGGCTAAGCAAGCCGCTGAACTCATTGTAGACATTATAAACAACGAGCTTGGAGGTATTAAATCAATGGGTGGTGCAAGGCTTAAACTAGTTGTTGTCGATGCTGGTGGAAGCCCAGATGAGGCTAGAATAGCGGCTGAGAGGCTCATATCAGAGAACCGCCCTCACATAGTTCTAGGTGCATACATTAGTAGAATGACTGCAGCCGTAGCGGAGGTTACAGAGAGGGAGAAGACTATACTAGTAATGGATGCACTAGTAGACGACCTAACCGAGCGTGGATGGCAATACGTATTTAGAGTAGCTCCAAAAGCATCTATGCATGGCGCGAGCGCCGTAGACTTCGTACTAGACGCTGCAAAGAAAGCTGGTGTAGAGGTTAAGAGAGTTGTTATACTCAACGAGGACTCAGTCTTTGGAACATATGTATCTAATGGTGCACACACGGAGGCTGTTAAGAAGGGTATTGAAGTTGCAAACCACATAACATATCCATACGACGTAGCAGACTTCTCATCAATACTAGACACTATAAAGAGGAGTAATCCAGACTTCATAGTAATGGTCCCATACTTCTCGGATGGAGTATTATTCGCTAAGCAATTCGCTGAGAGCGGTTTGAAGGTGAAATTCATCGCTGGCGCTGGTGGATGTGGATTCACAGACCCAGACTCCATTAAGGCCGCCGGCGAGGCAGTACTATACTATACAAATACATATAGCTTCAACCCATACAGGAACACGGAGTGGACTAAGAAAGTAGTATCGATGTTCCAGCAACGCTATGGAAAACTACCAACCGAGGCTGGTGGAATAATATTCTACTCGTTGTTCACAGTCTATGAAGCACTAGAGAAAGCAGGGCAAATGTTCCCAGATAACCCATTAAACCCCGACAACTTGAGGCAAGCATTCCTAAGCCTAGACTTAAACGACTCTAATAGTATAGCTGCACAACTATACCCATCTGGTAGAATAAAGTTCGCGCCAAATGGAGACAACTTATATGCACTAGCAGTAGTTCTACAAGTACAGAAGATTAATGGCACACTCACACCGGTACTAGTGTGGCCTGAGCCACAGCCGGGAGTCTCGGTTGTATTCCCTAGACCATAAGCTTTTTCTACTCCTCTTCATACTTGTTTCAAAGAGCTGTGAGAGGTTGAATTATATTGTTTGAACCAACGGCTTTTGATTTATCAGCTATTGTTACTGGGGTTGTGAATGGACTGGTCCTTGGATCACTATACGCACTCGCCTCACTAGGCCTTGCATTGATCTTCGGAGTACTCGATATAATAAACTTCGCGCATGGAGACATATTAATGATCTCCTCATACATAATATACCTAATAGCACTCTCAACGGGGAACCCGTGGGTAGCTCTCCTATCATCTCTAGCTTTATTTGCACTATTTGGAGCCGGGGTTTACCGCGGTATAATACACTATGTTCTCGGTAAAGAGCCACTCATACAAATAGCTATAACAGTGGGACTTGGCCTAATACTCCAAAACCTTGCACTAGCATTGTTTAGAGCAGAGCCGCGTGCACTGCCATCAACACTCTTCCCATACCCACTGAGCATAGGGCCTTTAACTCTGAGTGCTAATAGAGTGTTTGTCGCATTGGTTTCAATAATACTCTGCATATTAGTACACTACTACTCCACGAGGACAAAGCTAGGGCTTGCCTCACGAGCTGTTGCTGAGAATAGAGAGGCTGCGTGGCTTATGGGCATTAATGTACCATTGATCTACATGGCTACATTCACTATAGGAGTACTACTAACAACTACTGCAGCTTTCCTATGGATGCAAATAGGGCCTGTAGACCCATACCTAGGGACTATATTTGGACTACTATGCTGGATTATTGTCGCACTAGGAGGTCTTGGGGGAGTAGCTGGAATTATTGCATCGGGGTTCATTATAGGTGTGCTCGATAGCCTTGGAAGCATGTTCCTAACGCCATCTGGTAAGTACATACCAATGTATATTGCATTCATACTGACAATATGGTTTAAACCACGAGGGTTATTTGGGAGGAGGTGATCAGGGTGCTACGCTCCCTACGTAGAAGGGAGTTTCCCCGAGGCAATTATTTATGGATAGTTGTAAATGGTTTTGAATACTTTTTTGCCTCGGGGTTCCCGGGCTCCGTTCGGGTTTTCATTGCATCACTGCCCGGGCTATCAGGGCTCCACGTAACCCAAAAGCCCCTCATCCGCATTAAAGACAACAACTCAAACACCAAGACTCATCATCCACGAGTAAATACACGTAGGGAGGTTAATAAATTTAAACCAACTATTTATCTACAACTAATCGCAAGTAATTATAGATCGGTCACAGGCTTGTATTTAAGGCTCATAGGACTAGTAGTACTCTTAGTCGCTATGTACATTGCATTCATGACTAGTAAATACTACCTCTTATTCACTACTAACCTAGTGTTCTTCGCGGCTATAGTTCTCGCATGGAATATTATTGGGGGGTATGCTGGGCAATTAGACCTAGGTTCAGCTGGATACATGGGTGTTGGGGCTATAGTATCATCGATACTTTCAAACAATATTGGATTACACCCATTAATCTCCATTATTCTAGGTGGTTTATCATCAGCCCTACTAGCAGGGGCTATAGGGTTCCCAATGTTTAGATTTGGAGTTAGAGAGGTTTGGTATGCATTGTCTACAGCGGCTATAGTTGTTATATTGAATAATGCTGTGCGCTTGTTGATTGGACCATATGAATACTACTTGAGGGTTAGACCTATAAAGACATATGATGAACTATACTTGGCAACCTCTATTGCACTAGTACTGGTCTTCCTACTAAACTACGCTGTGAATAATTCACGCCTTGGATACTACTTGAAGGCTATTCGAGAAGATGAGTTAGCGGCTGAGGCTATTGGAGTAGATACGCGTAGATACAAACTACTAGCGCTCATGATATATGCATTCATAGTTGGCTCTCTAGGATACTTATATGTCGTCATGATAGGGTACTTCTATACGTATAGATTCTTCGATACAGGTATCTCGGTGAGTATAGCTATACTAGGCATTATTGGTGGATTGGGTAGTATTGAGGGGTGCCTAGTCTCTGCATTCCTCCTCCGCGGTGTGGGAGAGTACCTTAGAACAAGCCTAGCACACATAATACCCGGATTACACCTACTCCTGTATGGAGCAGTATTAATAGCGCTGGGAGTAATTGAGCCTGAGGGTATTCCAGGCATAGCTAGACGCTTTACAACTCTATTGAAAACAACTAAGAGACCTATGGGTGGTGTTAAGTGAGTACTCTACTTGAAACTAGAAAACTAACTAAGAGGTTTGGAGGCATTATAGCGGTTAAAGAGGTAGACTTCAAAGTTGAGAAGGGAGTTATAAAGGGGTTAATTGGGCCAAATGGATCTGGTAAAACCACATTAATAAACTGCATAACAGGGGTTCATAGACCAGATGAGGGTAGAGTGTTCTTCGAGAGTAGGGATATAACGGGTTTACCACCTCATAGAGTTGCTAAGATAGGGATTGCTAGAACATGGCAAATTGTTAGACCATTCAAGAAGATGACTGTACTAGAGGCCGTTATGACGTCTGCCCTTATACGTGTGAAAGATCTTAGTGTTGCTAGGAGTGAAGCTGTAGATGTACTGAAACTACTTGGTTTTACAGAGGAATTAATGAATAGGCGTGGTAGTGATATTACACTAGTACAGCACAAACTCGTTGACTTAGCGAGGGCAATTGTGTTGAAGCCTAAACTACTATTCGTAGACGAGATCGCGGCTGGACTTAGACCTGTGGAGGTTGAGGGGTTGATAGATCTACTCAGGAGAGTTCATAGAGAGCTAGATATAACAATGGTTGTAGTCGAGCACTTAATGACTTTTATAATGAAGCTTAGTGATGATATAGCTGTAATGCATGAAGGCCAATTAATAGCTGAGGGCTCACCCGAGGAGGTGGCTAAGAACCCTAGAGTAGTTGAAGTATATTTAGGAATGAGGGTGTAGTGTAGTGGAGCCACTACTAGAGTTAAAGAATATTCACGCGGGTTATGGAGAGTTCAGAGTACTCCACGGTGTAGACATGGTGGTTAACCCAGGTGAAATAGTGGCTGTTATAGGTCCAAATGGAGCTGGTAAAACAACACTACTAAAGACCATTATGGGTCTTACAACACTATACGAGGGTAGAGTCTTATTCAATAAACACGATTTAACAAAGACAAGCCCCGATAGGAGGGTTAAAGCAGGGCTTGTACTAGTGCCCGAGGGGAGAGGGCTCTTCCCCAACCTCACAGTGAGGGAGAACCTACTCCTAGGAGCATACACTATTAATAGTAGGAGTGAAGTCGAGGAGAGGTTGAAAACAGTCTATGAGTTATTCCCAAGGCTCAAGGAGAGGGAGAATCAACGAGCTGGTAGTTTATCGGGTGGAGAAGCACAAATGCTCGCTATTGCACGGGGACTCATGAGTAACCCGAAACTATTAATGCTCGATGAGCCGAGTCTTGGACTAGCCCCGAAAATAGTTGCAGAAGTCTTCGAGGTAATTAAGAAACTACGAGTTGAGAAAAACATTACAATACTACTAGTAGAGCAACACGTTAAGGAATCACTTGAACTAGCTGATAGAGCATACATAATACAAGGTGGTAGAATAATAGCATCAGGTAAAAGCGAGGAATTGAGAAACCTCGAGGAGCTGAGAAGAATATACCTAGCAGTGTAGCTAGTCCGCAGAGTCCTCGGGGAGTATTACTGAGACACTAGACTTTTTTAAACCCCTCCTCACAAGCTCTCTATACTTCTCCTCTAAAACCATCAACTCGCTTGTTTTATAGAGAATAATCCCCTCACTCAGAGCATCCACTATTAATGGATTCCCCTTTGAGAGCATTGATAATGCTTCAATAAGTGTGTAGGGATGTGGCTCAATGGGTAGATGCGTACATGATAGCGCCTCCAATACCTCTCCAAGCCTCTCCAAGTAGGGTTTATTGAAGTCACCTATAATCAATAAGTCATAGTCGCTCCAGGGCTTATGGTCTCCTCGAGCCCTCGATCCGGTCAATATGATAGCGTAGAGATTAAACCTCCTCTTTAAACACTCAACAACACTACTAAGCTCTCTAAACTCCAATCTCTCTACCAGCAAACTCAACTATTTCTTCAGCCGCCTTAATAGCCCTAGTAGAGGTTTCTTCATCATACGCTTCATGAGGAGTACCTGATGGTAGAGCATTAGGATATCTTGATGGAATATAGTGTCTATCGAGTTCTCTAGCGAGAGCAAGAAGTCTCTCAAAGGGCTGAGTACTCTTCTTCATGAAATACCTTTCTAGAAGCTCTCTTATACTATGACCCCATGGGGCCTCATTAACGTAGTATAGAAGCGCCTTAACGGCTTTCTCAGCTGCTTGGTGGGAGTAAAATGCTGCAGCATTATATCTTTTCTCTCTATGTAGTGTTCTAGCTGTGTCGAGATCCCATAAAGCCTCATTAAGCCATCTCAGTGCTTCATTTCTCACTTTCTACACCCGTGTGAGGATCTGTAGTTTTAATCGCTATATTATTAATTTCCCTGTTTGCTTGTCGAATATTAGTGTTTTCTTGGGGTTTATTTTGAGGTATACTTCCTCTCCTGGCTCTAGCTTCACTGTACCCGGTGTTCTCGCTTTAACTAGGTCTCCTCCTATTAATACATTTACAATGTTCTCGGAGCCGAGGGCCTCTACTACGTCTACTTTTACTTTTATAGTGGTGAATGGCTCTAGTATTATTGACTTAGAGATCTCCACGTGCTCGGGCCTTATACCTAGGTATATTGACTTAGCCCCTTGACTAATTAATTGCTTAGCGTAGAGAGGTGCTATTGGAAGCCTAAGTACACCCTGGCAGTCTAGAACATGGCTTGTCTTAACCCTCCCCTCACCTAGTATACTGCCAGCGTACTCGGGTGGGACAACATACTCTAGTCCAGAAGGCTCCTCAACTAGCTCACATGTAATCATATTCATAGGGGGGCTACCAATAAAGGTAGCTACGAATACATCTTGGGGTCTACTATAGAGGTTATCTGGGCTATCTACTTGTAGAATCCTCCCCTTATTCATAACCGCGACTCGATCACTCATACTCATCGCTTCAACCTGGTCGTGTGTAACGTAGATCGTGGTTATGTTGAGAGCTCTCTGGAGCTTCTTCAACTCACCCCTCATCAACACCCTTAACTTCGCATCTAGATTACTCAGTGGCTCGTCTAGAAGCCAAACCTTAGGCTTCCTCACTAGTGCACGCGCTAATGCAACCCTCTGCTGCTGACCACCACTGAGTTGACTTGGATATCTATCAAGCAACTCCTCAATCCCAAGAAACTTAGCTACCTCAACAACCCGCTTCCTAATATCATCCTTTGTAAGCCCCAGCTCCCTCCTCCTAGCCTCTAGTGGAAAAGCAATATTCTCAAATACAGTCATGTGTGGGTATAGAGCGTAATTCTGGAAAACCATGGCGACGTCTCTATCTCGGGGATGTAGATTAGTGACTACTCTACCATCAATCAACACGTCTCCTTCATCCGGGAACTCTAAGCCCGCGATAATCCTCAAAGTAGTTGTTTTACCACAGCCACTGGGGCCTAGTAGAGTGAAGAACTCTCCATCACCAATCTCTAGGCTAACATGGTCTACAGCTATGACTCTACCAAACTTCTTAACAATATCCCTTAACTCAACCCTCGCCATTCCAACCCACTCTAAGTAGGAAAAATATAGACAAACAGTAAAAAATAATTAATAAAGAGGCTTCACGGAGCCGGCCTCCTCCTTACAAACACATAGTATAGCGCTAAGCCAGCGACAACAACTACTACTCCAACAACCACGGCTATACCAGTAATATCTGGAGCGGGGGTACTCGGATGGGTTGGTGGTGGGGCAAGACTAGTCGTCGATGTTGCTGGAGTCGTAGTTACAGGTGGACTTGGTGAACCAGGTGATGGTGAGGGAGTCGTTGTAATAGGTGACAGCGTAGTAGTCTCGGTAAATGCTGAAGTAGTGGTTATTGATACGGGTGTGGTTGTTGTAGTTGGCGTATAGGTTGGAGTAGAGGTGGGAGTCTGAGTAGGAGTTGATGTAGGTGTGGATGTTGGTGGCGTAGTAGTCTCAGTGGGTGGAGTCGTAGTAGTGGTTATTGTAGTTGTTGTAGGCGACGTAGTAGTTTCTGGTGGAGTAGTCGTCGTTTGAGGTGGTGGAGTAGTTACTGTGATCGTGGTTGTTGTAGTTGTTGTAGGCGATGTAGTGGTTTCTGGTGGAGTCGTAGTAGTGGTTGTAGTTGGTGGAGGTGTAGTCGTGGTTGGTGGGGGTGGTGTTACTCCATATACTTTCGCCTGCTCACCCGTGGTTACGTTGAATGAGTTGAGCATTTGATACTGCTCCTGCGCTGTTGGAGCTAGTACGTCTAGAACTAGTGGTAGAACGCCCTTTAATACTGCCAGTGAGTAGTTGCTTGTGACATTTACCGCCCACTCTCCACCACCAATTACAAATGCCCTCACCTTGGTTGGTGAGTATCCATCATAGCTTGTAATTAACACCGCTATAGTCCACCTACCTATGTTTTCGGGATCGTAGAGTATGCTCTTAGAGACCTCGACGTATATCGAGTACGTCGCTTGATCAGCATAGGCCTTTAAGACGCTATCCTGGACTACTGGTGTATCCTTGTCATAGTAGTAGAGAGCAGTTCTCTCACCCTGTGGAACGGGGTCGCTACCCCAACCTGGAGCAGCGAGAATTGCGAAGTGCCATCCATGTGAAATAGTTACATTGAGTCCAAAAGTATCCTTTCTACCCTCAGCTGAGAGCGTTGTCTTTACATATACATGTATATACTGTAGACTCCAGCCATTTGGGCCATTCCATGGATTACCACCTAGGTTTCTAAATGCAAATCTAAATAATACGGATCCACCAGTGTCCACCATGGTGAACCTCGTTAAGTCGAAGACACCTGGTTGAAACACTGGGTTGCTTGGATAGCCATATCCTCCAGGCCCGTCATCGTCTCCCACGGGGTCCACCATGTCGAGGACTACTACTCCACCAGCCCCTGGTGGTGGCTGTGGAATAGATAGGAAGTATGCTAGTCCAAGCCTTGAAGACCACTCAGCTGGGTTGTTGTCTACGTATAGAACTATTGCTAGGTATGCTGGTTGACCAGGGGCTAACTCAACATCGAGTATTCCAGTGGATAATTCCAGTGAGTAGTTTCCAGGTGATCCAGCCACTGGTACATTACTAATGGTCTTTACAGTACTCCAACCACCACTACCATTGGCCTTGGAGATCACTGCTGTCTTAGAGGCTGGGTCTATGTAGATCTCCCTCGCCAAGTGTATGCCTAGATCTACACTACCTCCCCTTGGATATACATTGTAGCCTGTACCGTAGGGAGTCATGTTGACTACTGGTGTAGCGAAGTAAACCCCTATCTTCACACTAGACAATGACTGTGTATTCAACTTGAATGCGAAGTATAGGTTAGACTGGTCTAGTGCAATATATGCCCTCTGTAGAGTTGAGCCAACACTTATCAATAGTGCTTTATTAGCTGAAACAAGGTTATCCCACGTATCCTCTATTACACCATCAATACTTGGAGGCGTGTCAACTAACTGCGGTGCAGCCTGGTTAATTGTCCCAATTGGCCTGCCATCTGGGTAGGCAGTTACATTTAGATATTGTGGTGGAGTGAGCCCCGCTAGACTATATGCTCTTGCAAGGTATGACTTGAAGATCGGGTCGAATGTTGCCGGTGATCCACCGCCATCACCGCCATACCACCACCACCAATCACTAGCCTGCGCTTTCAAAATATACTTCGCTACACTGGGGTAGTTACTGTATAGTTCACTAAAGGATGAAACACCGAGTTTCCTCATAACGTCTTCTCTAGCTTTAATCATCCACATGAATGCAACATTCTCTTGTCTATCTCCAATCCAAGTAGCTAGTGCTCCACCACTCCACGAGCCCTCGGGTAGTCTAGCGGTAACGGTCTTGGTTGGTAGACTCGAGTAGGCGTCTCCATAGCTATTTGCCGGGAGGTCAGATATGTCTCTTCCAGCTAGATCTAGGTAAGTGTACTGCTTCTCCGGCAATTGCTTAGCAGTATTTGGAAAGCTACTAATGAACTCCCAAGGAGTAGTAGTTACAACTACACCCTGGTTTTGTAGATCTACTAGTTTAGAGTAGAGCTTGTTTAAGAATACATCACCGAACTCCGGGTAGTGCTCCCAGGGGTTTTCACCATCGAGAGCTATCACTACTAGTCTAGGTCCTTGAGCACTATTCCTATAGGACATTAGCTTATTCACGAGGTCGTTGACTGCCTGGTCTTGATCCCAGTTAGCGTACTGGAAGCTTATCTTGTTGCTTAAATCAAGCTCTCTAAATACAATGTAGATCCTCCCCTCGGGGAAGTCGATATACCATGGTACACCTAGATTCTCAATACTACTCGTATCTATGCCAGTTGCCCCGAGTATTGTTTGATCACTAACAGTCCAGTTAACACCAGCTTTCTTAAAGGCACGTACAACATACTCATTCACCGCCTGCTCAGCCGGCCAAACACCTCTCGGTGTAACACCGAGTTTACTCTGGAATAAGTTGATGCCGAGCCTCACGTGTACCTCTAGATCCTCCGATAACCCAGCGTCGGCGAGTATTGGGGCTAGTGGGTGACTGTAGGGTACTGGAATTAACTCTACTTGGCCGCTCGCTGATAGCTGACTATATAATGGGAGAATACTACTCATTACGTCTACGTGTACGTTGAGTACATTGGTTAAGTTACTTAGTGTAAAACCTGGCTGTGTTTCATTATATGCTTTCTGCATTAAACCATAGATGTCTGGGTACTTCTCCCTAGCGACCTGGGGGTCTATCCATAGTAGGTTGAATAGTACGGCGAGATCAATTACATTCTGGCTCGTTAAATTACCACCCGTAAATCCGTTTACAACGCAGTTTTTGTACTCAATATCAGATGTTGCTGTCTTAGAGCAGTTGTTGTGTAGGCTTTGAGCTAGATCTCTCAACTCCCTGTATCTCGGTGACTTCTCAACAATCCTAGCCCAGTTTATATCGAAGAATCCTCCAGGTATTCTAAGCATGTCGAATACATCGTCTAGTGTAATTGTTCCATTGACTAGTCTCCACGAGATTACCTGCCTTTTATCCATTTTACCATTCTCCACATAGTCTACTAGTTGCTCTAGTAGTGACCCAGAGAACGTGAATGTCACTTTTACCTGGGGGTACTTGGAGAGTATGTATGCCATTTTATAGTAGTTTCCAACACTGTGCATTCTAACCCATGGTAGTGTGAAGTATGATTCATCCGGGCTATAGTACCATGGCTGGTGGTAGTGCCATATGAATGCAACATATATCTTATCATACCCCGCATGCACTATGTTTACAGCGATCACTAGTGTACTTATGGCGATTAATACAAGTGCTATCATGGAGTATATTCTCTTAGTGGAGTTAGTCAAGGGCTTCAACAAGCTCACCCAATTAGAGAAATGCCTTGATATGGGTAATAAATAATACTTTATATACTTGTTTAAATAATCTATGGGACTACTTACAGGTAGTTACCGTATGAAGTGGAGATGCAACTACTGTGGATTCGAGGGGGATGCATCGAGGACATACTACTGGAGGTGTCCCCGGTGCAGTAGTCCACTAAGCCTGGATTACCCAGTGGAGTGTGAGTTCTCTAGTAGTAATGTAGTGTGGGAGAGGTACTCGGGGTTTACACCATTTAAGCCAAGTAAGTGGAGGGGTGAGGGCCTCACACCATTGGTCTCTGAGAAAACCAGTGGACACACACTACTCTTTAAACTAGACTACTTAAACCCAGGTGGTAGCTTCAAGGATAGAGGTACAGCACTATCTATTGCATACGCCTACATGCTCGGCTATAAAAAGACACTCGTGGACACTAGTGGCAATACAGGTATATCTGTAGCACTCTACTCTAAGCTCTATGGTCTAGAGCCAACTATAGTAATGCCTAAAACAGCGCCAGTAGGGAAGAAGAAGGCTGTATTAAAGCTCGGTGGGAGACTCGTAGAGGCTGAGTCACGTACTGCAGCGACGCAAATAGTTGAAGAGTATATTGGAGAGCCAGGCGTCTACTATGTTGGACACTTGTGGAGTCCACTATACATTATTGGACACGCTACAATAGCGTACGAGGTCTACGAAGACTATGGAGTACCAGACTACGTGATCCTCCCCATAGGCTCAGGGGGCTTACTACTAGGCGTGGTCTACAGCTTTGAGAAACTCAGAGAGTGCGGCTTCATGGAGAAAACACCGAGAATTATAGGTGTCCAGGGCTATAGCTGCCAGCCAGTATATAGAGCACTCTATGGAGTAGAAGAAAAGGGAGAGGATTCAACACTAGCTGATGGAGTAATGGTCTACAACCCACCGAGAGCGGGGGAGGTTGCTGGGAAGATCAGGGAGCATGGTGGAGACGTAGTATTAGTTGGAAACACAGAGATCTCTAGAGCACACAGTGAACTCTGGCAAATGGGCTTCCTAGTAGAGCCAACCTCGGCAATAGTCTACGCAGCATACTGGAGAATAAGGGAGAAAATACCGAGTAATTCAAGTATACTCATGGTTCTAACAGGCTCGGGGCTTAAAACACTATTATAAAGAGTAATTAAACCCCACAACAAAGTATATACTAGCCGCGGGCAGGGGTAGGCCCCGGACCACCGGGGCAGAAACCACGTACAACCCGCAAACACCCATCACCCCTCACGCAGAGGCAATGAACCCCGCCCCATGGGGCTGGCGGAGGCGGAGCCCCCTCTGGAGAGAGGGGGTGAACCGCCTTAGCCGGGGGAACCAGGCCAGGCCCGGAAGGGAGCAACCTAACCCTGGACGCCA
Organism: Thermosphaera sp.; assembly: GCA_020833525.1. GTDB lineage: Archaea > Thermoproteota > Thermoprotei_A > Sulfolobales > Desulfurococcaceae > UBA285. The sequence goes on along the minus strand of JAJHRV010000004.1, from coordinate 15,725 downwards.
GCGTTCATGGGTCACCGGGGGGAGTCGGCGTGAGATGGCTCTGGTGGGTGTTTGCGGGTTGTACGTGGAGCTCTGCCCGCGGCTTCTATATTCTCGCTGTGAATAATAGTGCTGTTATGAGTGCTACTAGTGTAGCGTAGTTTACTATGTCTCCTATTCTCCTACCGGCTACTTCCCTGACTATTCTACCTCCATCTGTTATGAATAATGGTAGTGTATTGATGAATGCTAGACTGTAGTTTACTATGTAGATCCACGTAATTGCCTTAACTATGCTTATGAATAATAATGGATTGAGTAGGCCTAGGAGGTTTTTTGAGGGTGCTGGCGCCACTAGGACACCTAGTAGTCGCTCACTTGGTTCTTTACTAGCGAATACCTCTATAAAGCCCACTCCAGGCCTGTAGACACTTAGTTTTAGAGTCAACGACTCATTCCTAGACATATAGCTTCTCAAAACTTCAAGTGTGGCCTCTGATCCATTGATCTCGTAGACAATGTCCCCACGCTGCAAGCCAGCTCTACTAGCAGGCGTACCAAACTGCACATCGTTAATCATAAACCCCGTTGGCGAAACCAATAGCATTAATATACCCGTGGAGACGAGCGCTATTATTAGATTCACTGCTACACCAGCACTTAAAACAGCTACTTTAACCGATTTCTCTGCTTTAGCGAAAACCCCTTCATCAATCTCCACGAAAGCCGCTGGAATAATCAATGCTAGGAGGAATCCATATGATTTAATAGGTATACCAGTCTTCAATGCAACCCACGCATGTAGGTATTCATGAAGAGTAGCGCCAATAGCCACAGCTAGTATAAAGTACACTAAATCCTCCCCCGTGATATTCAACCCAGGCACGAGGATTACAGCGGTCTTAACATTAGCGAATAAACCTGCATATAGCATTTGAACAAGGGTGATTAGTGAGATGACAAGTGCAAAAGCATATGTAGCTATAAAGATGTACTTGAAAAACCTAGTATAGCCAACCCGCGGAACCCCTTCATACCTCCTCTTCACGAGCATTACTAATCGATAGTATAACTCAATAGATGTCCTACCACTACTAAGCCTAGTCTTCAAGAATAGGTAGGCAAAGTTGATAAATAGCCAAGTCACCAATACAAATACCAAAAACAACACTATACTCATCAACTACACCCTGCAAAAGAGTATCGTCAAGTACTTATTAAACCATGAATACCCACGGAGTCTCCGCGAGAGTATAATTAGCACTTTTAGTTAATTAATTGGTAATCGAGAGAAAACAGCGAGGTAATAGTGAGCTACATTGACGAGAACAAGGGTTAGAAATATACCGGAGTTCAGGGAAGTAATGTATGATGAGAAACACTGGAGTATACTCAGGGATCTCAGGAGTATAGCTCGTAGAGTAATGGAGGTTTTCAATAGACACGGCTTCACAGTCTGGCTTCATGGAAGCACTGCTAGGGGTGATGTATGGGAGAAGAGTGATGTAGACGTAGTGATCCCAATAAAGACCCCTGGCCTCATCGTAGAGCACATACTCGAGGAGTCGGGGTTTAAGCCGTTCTCAAGGTATATTATAGCTGCAACACCGACAACTACGCCGAAGGGGATCATATACCTAGACGACGAGGAGAGAGTCTCCGTGAGCTTCCCCCTATTCGACTATAAGCCGAGGGAAGTGGAGTTCTACAAGTATAGTGGTGTATTAACCTATAGCCAACTACTCGCAGACGAGAGAGTGCCGGGGGTTAACAAGAACTTGGTGTTGATAATACCCACGGAGAGTGGACACCTAGAGGCACCAGTCCCAGGCTACGAAGACTACGTTGCGAAAGTACTAGGCGTTAGCGTAGATATAGTGAGGGAGAGAGTAGAGGTATTAACTAGGAGAGACCAAGTGGGGAGAACAGGAATATTCGCGAAAATAGCTCTAGCACCGGGAGAGAGCTTCGAGGAGGCGATTGAGCGCTTATTGAGGGAAAAACCATTAATTAGGAGGACTATTAACAACTAGTCACCAAGGAGAATACTTATTAAACCCCTACACATAGTAGTCTTCTGTATAAGTACAGGAGTTGCGGAATAATGCATATTGTGGAAGATAATAATAGGGTTATACCTGGCCAACTCTACATCCTCATATCATTCACCCCGTGGATTCTCTACTGGGTTTTAACTGGTTTTACTGGAGAACTAGGAGTTTTCGCGGGCTTCGCGGTTTCTCTAGTTATCACTACTTCTCAATTACTTAGAAGGGAGTACAACTTAATGGACTTGGCATCGATCACTTATTTCAGTGTAGCCCTCATAGGTGTATTCATTCTCCATATTGAGGCCTTTGTTGAGGAGAGTGGGTTTTTAGGTTACTTTGCATTATTCCTAATGGCGTTGTTCTCCATAGTTGTTAAACAGCCATTCACTCTCCAAGTCTCTAAGAGAGATTACCCTGAGGTTTACTGGAGGGATAAGAGATTTCTATTGACAAACCAAGTAATTACATTAATTTGGACCATGCTATTTCTATTGAATTCCATAGTTTACCTAGTACTAGGCTTCCCCCTGAACACTGTGGTTGCAAATACGCTGGTAATTATTGGAGTCTTGTTCTCAGCAGTATACCCATTGAAGGCTCCAGCAAGGCAGGTATACAGGGATTTCGCGAAGTATGATTGGAGAGTCAGCGTGGAGCCAAGTAAACCCAGGGAAGAAGGCGAGTACGATGTAGTCATCGTGGGTGCGGGTATAGGTGGATTAACTTGTGGTGCAATACTATCGAAGCATGGGTATAGAGTGTTGATTCTAGAACAGCACTTCCAGGTGGGAGGCTACTGCTCCCCCTTTACGAGGAGGGGATTTGTCTTCAACACTGGTGTTGAAGATATTAGTGGTTTATGGGAAAAGGGCCCTGTTATGTATTTACTGAGAGAACTGGGGCTTAGGAGGGAAGACCTCTTCGTTGAGAACACTAGGAGGATAATCTATAAGGGTAGAGTTATAGATGTCCCCAACGACCCTGATCAATTGGTGGAGCTCCTATCAGACTTGTTTCCAAGCGAGAGGGAGAATATACAGTTGTTTTTTAATGAAGCAAAGAAAGCTTATGAAGAGTGTTATCGAGACACACGCGTGTATGGTGCACCACTACCACCAGAGCTCATAGTGAAGGTGTTTGGTGAGAAAAAGCTTCTAGATTACCCAAGAGAACACCCACACTTCTATGAATGGATGAATAAGACATATAGGGATAAGCTAGACGAGTACTTCCACAGTGAAGACCTCAAGACACTACTATGCTCCCTCATTGGATACATAGGTGTAGAACCTAGACGAGTGTCGGCTGGGAGTGCTCTCACAGCTTCACTATCCTACTTCCTCAAGGGTGGCTATTATCCAAAGGGTGGAGCACAGTTCTTCGCTGAGACGCTGAGAAAGTACATTGAGGAACACGGTGGAGGAGTTCTCCTTAGACACAGAGTTGACAAGATCCTGGTTGAAGACAATAAAGTTGTAGGAGTTAAGTGTGGAGACAAGGTCTTTAGAGCACCCATTGTTGTAGCTAATGCAAACGCTAAGAGTGTTTTCCTAAAACTAGTGGGTAGAGAGCATCTCGATGAAGAATTCGTTAAGTATATAGAGAGCTTAAAGATGTCTCCATCTGCATTTATGGTGTTTCTAGGAGTGGGCATGGATCTCTCCAAATACCCAACAATAATAGTAGACCTAGACAACGAGATACACATCGTTATAAACTCAAACGCTGACCCAACTCTAGCACCAGCGGGGAAATCAAGCATTACCATAACAACTCTCGCCAACTACTACGACTTCCCAGAGAGGAAGACGAGGGAATACTACTTGAAGAAGAAGGAGTTAGCTGAAGAGATAATTAAGAAGACTGAGAAGATAATACCGGGAATAAGTAAACACATAGTAGTTCAAGACGCTGCAACACCCAAGACATTTGAAAGATATACATCAATGCCCGAGGGAGCCATATATTCATTCGACCAGTCAATGGAGACGAAGAGACCATACTTCAAGACACCGATTAAAGGACTATACCTCGTGGGAGCATCAACATTCCCGGGTGGAGGCGTCGAGGGAGTAGTGATCTCTGGATTAATCCGCGCACACGACATAATGAACTGGAAGCACACTAATACGGTGGAGAAATAGAGACGTAGTCATAGTTTACTTAAAACAGCGTGTTTAACTATTGGGTCGTCTATAGTGTACTCTCCATTTATTTTCTTGACATACCCGTACTTCACAAGCCGCTCTAGTAGTTCACTGAACTTATTGGGTGGTATAGGCCCTGTCCTCGCCTCTACAAATGCCTTAATATCCCTCCACCTCTTGAATCCCATGGCAATCGCTTTCAATATCGCAGTATACCTATCCCTAGATCTCTCAATAACCCTATCTAGCTCAGAGATGACGATCGCTGTGCCCTCTTCAAGCACCTTGTTCAATGCATCAATACTATTCATCCCCCTCACTACTCTATAGTATCCATAGAGAGTCAACCACCCTGGTACACCATTCAGCCTCTTAACTACCTCCTCGATTTCACTAGCTTTAACCTCAACTCCTCTCTCTTCAAACCCACTCCTAAGAAACTCCACGCTCTGCTCAACACTGAATTTTTCAACATACACCTCCCTTCTCACTCTACCTCGAAGTGGTGAATCAATAGAGTCTAATCTTAGGAAATCATGCAGTAGTCCAACTTCGCTACCAGTTAGCACGTAGAAGATATTGCTGAGATTATCAATAGACCAAGCTAGCAGTAGATCATACCTCTTATTGGAAAACCTAAGGTATTGCGCTTCATCAAGTGCAATTACAGAGAACCTCCCATTCCTCCTACACCAATCATCGATCAAGCCTAGAACATCAATAAGTCTTAGATAACCCCGTCTCCTACCAACTCTAAGCTCAATAAAACCCATACTAATAGACTCTACTCTAGAGATCAAATCGGAAAGAATATCCCTAAACTTTTCATATAAAACCCCACTCTCTCTGAGTTTACAACTGAAAACCTCGCCTTTCAAGGCGGGGATGGTGTAGAAAGGCTTATAAACTCTTTTATTTTATCAAGCAGGGTCTCCACGATAATAGACTCGGAAACACCCCTGAATCCACTCTCGAAGTATAGTGCTCTAACGTCAATTATTACAAATGGCTCCCCTATCTCCCTTAGAGCAGTATTAACTAAACTAGATTTACCAACTCGTCTAACACCATACACTACGATGAGTTTCTCTCTATTTCTCACGGCATCAAAGATTTCCTCTAACTCCCTCTCTCTGTCAAAGAGGTCTCGTTTACTAGTTTTTATGCCTGGATCAAAGAGCAAACTTACCCCCGGTATCTAACTTACCCGGGGTAAGTTTATAAATACACTATCAAGGGTGTTTATTTTACACTAACCACGTCCACAAGCACGGTCATTACTGTAGGAATAAAATAGTGATCAAGGGTTTATTGAGTGGGGATTGTGGAATTCGTTAACTCATTAACTCCTTTACTGTGAATTGTTCTCTAGGGACTGCTGTATACTTTGAATCTAAGTATTGCTACTATGCCTCCGAAGCCCGCGAGTTCTACTCCTACATCGCTCTTTGATGGTACAATAACTACTTCTGCTTTCCTCTCGTATGCGTGTCTTAGTGCTTCATAGACAAGGGCTCTATCCTCGTCGACCGTGGTTCTCAGCAACTCGTCGAGTACTAGGAGTTTTTGAATAGCGCCAATTAACGTGGTTTCTCTCACTTCGCGTAGTCCATAAGTGACTAAACCAGGTTCTTTGACGAGTAGTTCTTTAAACTCCTCTAGTATCCCCGCTGCCTTAACTAAACTCAACTCACTCACAATGTTCCTTACTACATCTCTATTCAATGCCTCGGAAACCCCTTTACAACCACCCGTTGAAGTAGTATCCATGTATATTGGTTTACTAGTGTGCTCACTAAGTAGTGTCTTTAATTGATTCTTTATGTCGCCGGGTCCAACAACAACCACTGCACTCACATCCTCGCTCTTTAAAGCACTTAGAGTGTAGTCAACAACTTGCTTCAAATACCCCTTGACGAGAGACTCTGTGTCAATTGAGTAGTGTTTACTCGGTAGTCCAAGACTAGACTCCCATAAATACCTAACACCCTGCTCAGCCACTAGAGCTACACAGACTTCATCGTAGTCTATAGACACAAGCAACAATCTCTCCTCTCTAACCTGCCTCTTCAACAACTCGAGGTCGAGGTCACTCAACTCCTTTTTCTCTATTCTCAACGAGTCTCCAACACCAATAGTCAATGCGTGGTGTTTACCCCTAACACCATACTTCTCGGGTCCATCAACCACGATACCCATAATCCTCATCTTACTACTAAACTCCTGGAACTCCACTTTCTTAACCAAGACACCTAGAGTCATTGGTAGTCGTGAGCCCTCGCTCCCCTCTCCAACTTTAACCTCCCTTGTTGTCTTCGCGTAGACTACGTCGTTCTCCCTGATCACATTGTAGAGTACCCATAGATCATCAAGTGTTTCAACTTGTACTTCTACAACACCGTGTTTTAAGTCAACTCCAAGAATCTTCATTCTACACTCCTACACTGCACTCTCTTTAAGATATCTATTTTTCCCAGTTTATACAGTATTATTAATTGAGGAACCCTATTATGGAGGAGCTAGAGTTCTACTTACTCGACGTGACGTACGAGGTTATTGGTGGAGAGCCACACATCATTATGTATGGTATTACCCGTGATGGTAGGAGAGTAGTTGTTAGAGACCGCTCGTTTAGACCATACTTCTACGTAATACTACGTGAAAACACAGATCCATCACAAGCAGTCTCAAAGGTGAAGACTCTCTCCGAGGCTGGATCCCCAATTACGAGAGTAGACGTCGTGGATAAGAGGTATTATGGTAGACTAGTGAAAGCACTTAAAGTAACAACAGTTATACCGGAGTCTGTGAGGAAGTATAGAGAGAGAATTAGAGAACTCGGATTCGTTAGAGACGTTGTAGAGGCTGATATAAGGTTTAGCATGAGGTATATACTAGACAAAGAGCTCAGACCATGCGGATGGCACACTGCGAGAGTTAGAGAGATCCCACTTACGAAGTCCTTTAGAGTAAACAATGAATACGAGGTAGTGGGCGATGTAAAGTCACTAGAAGACTCTAAGCCACCGAGAGACCTACGAGTAATGGTTTTCGATGTAGAGGTGTACACAGAGCATGGATCCCCGAAGCCTGGTAGAGACCCAGTGATAATTATTGGGACAGGTGTACCCGGGGGTGGCGTAAAGCAATTTATAGCTGAAGACCTAGACGACAAGAAGATAATAGAGGAGTTCGTCAACTACGTCTTAGAGTTAGACCCCGATATAATAATGGGGTATAATAGCAATGCATTCGACTGGCCCTACCTACTAGAGAGGGCAAAGGTGCTGGGAGTTAGATTCGACATTGGGAGGAAGATCGGGGCTCCACCATCAACTAGTACATATGGACACGTCTCCGTGCCGGGTAGGATAAACGTGGATCTCTACAACTACGCTGAGGAAATACCCGAGATTAAGTTGAAGAGCCTCGATGTCGTAGCCGAGTACCTGGGAGTGATGAGGAGGGATGAGAGAGTACTCATAGACTACACAGAGTTCCCCCAGTACTGGAAAAACCCGGAGAAGAGGAAACTACTCTTAAAGTACAATGCAGACGATGTAGTCTCAACTCTCGGTTTGAGCGATAAATTCCTCCCATTTGCAATGCAGTTATCATACACTACTAGGCTACCACTAGACCAAGTTGGAGCCGCTAGTGTTGGGTTTAGACTAGAGTGGGTTTTAATGTATGAAGCCTATAAGAGGGGTGAGTTGATACCGAATAGAGAGGAGAGAGAAGCAGAGCCATATAAGGGAGCAGTGGTTTTCAAGCCTATTCCAGGTATACACGACGACATAGCGGTTTTAGACTTCACGAGTATGTATCCAAGTATAATGATCAAGTATAATGTGGGGCCGGATACACTAGTTGAAGATGAATGCAACGAGGAGGAGGACTATAGAGCACCCGAAGTAGGACACTGCTTCAAGGCAGAGCCACCGGGATTCTTCAAGAGTGTTTTAGCAAAACTACTACAATTAAGGAAGGCTCTTAGAGAGGAGTTGAAGAAGTATCCACCCACTAGCTACGAGTATAGAATACTAGATGAGAGGCAGAGGGCAGTGAAGATCCTAGCTAACGCTACGTATGGATACATGGGTTGGGCCGGTGCACGATGGTATTGCAAAGCATGTGCTGAAGCAGTTACTGCGTGGGGTAGGCAGTTGATTAAGAGGGCTGTAGAGCTAGCCTCTGGACTTGGCTTAAAGGCTATATATGGAGACACAGACTCCCTGTTTGTCACATACATCCCCGATAAAGTAAAAGCATTCACAGAGCTTGTTGAAAAGGAGCTTGGTTTTGAAATTAAAATAGACAAGGTCTACAAGAGAGTGTTCTTCACGGAGGCTAAGAAGAGGTATGCGGGTCTCCTCGAAGATGGTAGAATAGATATTGTTGGATTCGAGGCAGTTAGAGGCGACTGGGCTGAAATAGCGCGTGAGGTACAGGAGAACATTGTAGAGATACTCCTCAAGGAGAGGAGTGTTGAGAAGGCTATTGAATACGTTAGATCAATAGTTTCAAGTCTAACACAGGGTAAAATCCCACTTGAGAAACTAGTAATATGGAAAACCCTCACTAAGCCGATTGAGGAGTATGAAGCGACAACACCGCACGTTAGTGCAGCGAGGAAAATGATGAAGCAGGGGTTTAAAGTAGAAGTGGGTGATAAAGTAGGATATGTTGTATTAAAGGGGTCGGGGTCTGTATCTGATAGAGCACACCCATACACGTTTGTAAAAGACCCCAAGGCAGTAGACTACAACTACTACATAGACCACCAGATAATCCCAGCTGCACTCAGAATACTCGAGTATTTCGGGGTTACAGAAGCACAGTTGAAGAGAGCGTCAACGGGTAGAAAGGGTTTATTCGACTACGTTGCTAAAAAATAAATAACCTAGGTAAACAGCTCATTGTAGGTTAAAATAGTTAGCTCCGGGGGCTTAACCTGTATCTTCCCAATACGGGCGGCAATCAATAGCTTTACGTTTTTACTTAGAGCAGTATCTATAAGCCTCTGTGTTACTATGCCATCCATTAAAACAGCGTAGACTCTACCGGGCTCTATTGATTCAAGCTCATTTACTAAGTCTCTAACAGGTATTTTCTTCACCTCACTCCAGTCCTGGGAGTATAGTATGGACTCTAGTGTTCCCTGGAGGCCCTTAGCTGTAGTGAGTACACTACTCGGTATTTGAATAGTCTCAGCCTCTCTCACCTCCACAGGGATTTTGTGTAGCTTCTTCTGCACTTGTATTAACTCCTGTACATCCTTCTCGCCAGTCTTTAATGCCTCCTCTAGGTACTCGAAGACTGGTTTAGCATTGTTTAAAGCCTCCTCGACTTCTTTACCAGCTAAATCCTCTACCTCTCTATCAGGGGGTGCTCTCGCAACGTAGTCTACTTTAATAGTCCTCAAGACCTCCTTTATTATTAAGTCCCCTCCATGGTCTCCATCCACGAGTAGAATGATCTTCTTCCTCGAGGCGAGGTTTTTAATAGTCTCGGGTACTCTGCGCGCCCCACCGAGTGCTATGACGTTTGTATATCCATACCTCAGTAAGTTAATGACGTCTGCTCTACCCTCAACTACTATAACTACATCGTTTTTCTCGACATCAGGGCCTGCTGGAAGCCCCTCCGGGCCATAGGACACGGGCTCTGGGGCTTTTAAGTATTCCTGAATATTCTTAATTACCTCCTTTAGATCGGGTGTTTTCTCCTTACCCCAGCCTCTCAGGATCTCGACTGTTCTCTCAACAATCAATTTTATTTTCTCGAGTCTGAGGTCTTGTATATCCTGAACTTTGACCTCTGCATCGTAGGGCCCTACTCTATCAACAGTCTCAATCATTGCTGCGAGTAGAGCTGTCTCAATTCTATCTAGATTGCTTGGTATGAGGATCTCCCCGATTGTTTTGTTGCCCTGGGTCTTGGTATTTACAATTATTCTCCCAACTCTACCCTTATCTTGTAGAATCCTCAAGTCAAATTCACTTCCAAGAAGCCCCTCTGTCTGACCGAATAATGCCCCTATAATATCGTGTTTCTCCACTACCCCATCCACTACTATTCTCGCTCTAATCAAGTACTTTGCCATAAGTGTAACACCATGACTAAGAGAATAAATCTTGTTTAGACACTATAATACCTACTATCTCTAAGAGCATAGAGGACTAGACAATCCTAACTCTATTCACTTTCTTGTTTTGCCAACTATACCTCCTAATTCTCTTACTGCGTCCAAATCCACATGCAGCGCAATAGCCCTTGGCGACGTTAAAGCTATGCCTACCGCACCTCCTGCATCTAATGTGTGTTTTGCTCCTACCATGCTTACCCATGCTCGTTGTTCCTTTAACCAATACACACACCCCTACTACTCGGTTACTGGAGATATTAGTATTACATTGTCTCCTCTAATAACAACTAATCCTAGTTTCCTCACTGTTCCATCACTCCTAATCTCCTCGGTATCGTCGAGCACTATGTTCAAGTGCTGGTCGAAGCTCTTTAGCTTCCCGCGGAGTGCAACCCCCTCCCTCGTCTTAATCAACACTATGTTACCCACATTCTCCTCGAGTATCTTGTGTGCCGTGTCACTCAAGCCAATACACCCAGATACACATGCAATCGTGTTAAGTGTAATCCAAGACTGTGGTAGTTATGGATATATGGGCTTTAAATACGTTTCCACGCTATTGAATAAAACACTGTTGGTTTACAGTGGAAAACCCATAAACTTATAAAGCTTATTTAAACTTGAGTTTTAACAGTTATGGGTTAACAGGGGGTTAAACATGGTGTTTAGTAAAGGAGACTTTTTACTAGTTGAGTACACGGTTAGAGTAAAAGACACGAACGCCGTGATAGATACAACTGATGCAGAGCTAGCTAAGAGGGAGAATATTTTTGAATCGAACAGAGTCTACGGGCCAGTCTTAATAGTGCTTGGTAAAAACTGGCTTAATTTACACGTTGAGGAGGAGATCGCTAAACTAGGTGAAAACGAGGAGTGGGAGATAGAGCTACCACCGGAGAAAGCATATGGGGAGAGGGATCCAGGTAAAGTAAAAGTCTTCAGCCTAAGGGAGTTCCAGCGTAGGGGATATAGCGTTGGAGTTGGAGACGTCGTCGAGATCGGGGGGCAGCGTGGGATAGTTAAGCAAATCAGTGGGGGTAGAGTAGTTGTTGACTTCAACCACCCACTAGCAGGTAAAACCCTAATCTATAAGGTGAAGGTAGTTAGGAAAATCGAGGAGTTCCAGGATAAGGCGAAACACCTAGCATCTAGGCACTTGAAGATACCGAGCGATGAGCTAGGCATAGAGTACAGTGAAGTAGATAAAAAACTCGTCGTGAAAATCCCCGGTAAATACATTGCACGGGAAAACCTAGGCTACGCAAAGCTCTCACTAGCCGCAGATGTATTTGACTTATTCAAGGAGCAAGTAACATCCCTAATGTTCCAGGAGGAGATAAAGAAGCAGAGTAGCTAGGGGCTGGAGACTACACGACACCCGTTTCCCTTAATACTTTTACAGCAGCCTCCTCGGATAGCCCCTTTTCACCGAGAATCGTATATCTCTCCGGCCTAATTGTGTGAGCTATAGTCAAAGCCTTCACTAAGACCTCGCCGGGTAATCCAAGCTCTACACTGGTTGTTGGTAAACCAATCTTCTTCATAACCCCCCTAATCCTCCTCCACAATGGATCTCCATACACATATAGCATTATAATAGTGCCTAGGGCAACACCCTCACCATGGAGTACTCTACCAGGGGCAAGTAGTTCAAGCGCGTGGGCAAACAAGTGCTCGCTACCACTAGCAGGCCTACTAGAGCCAGCTATACACATCGCCACACCACTACTCACTAGTGCTTCTACAAGTATTCTCACCCCCTCAGGCGAGCCCCTAGCTATTACATCGTGGTATTTAAGAACATGTTTAGCGCTGAGGAGTGCTAATTGCGCAGCATACTCTCCATAGTACTCTCCCCTCAATCTATGACTAAGCTCCCAGTCTCTCACAGAGACGAATTTACCCAGTAAATCCCCTATACCGGAGAGTATTAGTCTACGTGGAGCCTTTGAAATAACCTCAGTGTCGGCGATCACAGCGTATGGAACCCTAGTCATCATGCTGTAGGGTTTGTCACTACCCTTTAAACTCGCAAAGGGGCTTGCTATTCCATCATGGCTCGGGGCTAGTGGAACACTAATAACTATTGCACCAGCCTTGAAGCCAGCGTATTTAGCTACATCAATAGATTTACCTCCACCAACCCCTATAACTACGTCTAGTTGCCTAATTGAAGCATCTTCAGCGATCCTACTCGCTGTATCCACCGTGGAATCCCTCACTCTATACACGAATACCTCTCCAAAACCCCTAGCCATGCCCTCAACAATCCATCCACCAACACTATAAGTTGACTCACCCGTTACAATCCCTATTCTCATGGATTTACCCTCGCTGAGCTCTCTCAGCACGCTTGGTATGGTATTAATTGCACCATTACCTACAATTACCTTTAAGGGTAGCGTGATCTCGTGTATGCTACTCATAGAGCTCACTATAGATACTCTAATGTCGAAGACTAATTATAAAGACTAGTACTTTGCAGTCTAGAACTGGAAAGGTTTTTAAGTTACATAATGAGTTAAATTCTCACAGCATTGAATCACCACGATTGGTGTTCTCCATGGTGAATCGAGAATCTAAAACAACAACTGTCGGTGTAACTACAAGGGACTTTGTTGTACTAGCAGCTGATAAAAGGGCTACTGCGGGCTCGGCAGTATACCATAAAGCAGTTAGGAAGATAGCGAAAATAACTGATAAAGCAGCTATGACGATCTCGGGGCTCGTAGCTGATGCACAAGTATTAGTTGAAAACATGAGGTATATTGCTAGAGACTACGAGGTATCCTTTGGTAAACCAATGAGTATTAAGTCCATGGCTTCAACTCTATCACTAATACTATCAACATACCTTAGAGTATACCCCTTCATAGTACAACTCCTACTTGGAGGATACGATGACGTAGAGGGCCCGAGCATCTACTACCTAGACCTCTATGGAACCGTCACGAGGGAGAAGTACATGGCTACTGGTAGTGGCTCGCCAGTAGCATTCGGAGTCTTAGAGACGGGGTTTAAGGAGAATATGAGTGTCGAGGAGGCAGTAGACCTAGCTGTAAAAGCTGTGAGTGCAGCCTTGATGAGAGATGGATTTACAGGTGAGGGAATAGACGTACTTGTTATTGGGAGACAAGGAGTTGTATTGGAGAAAACAATACAATTGAAGAAAACCCTAGCTAGTTTTTAACCTAGGGGATTTATAAAGGACTAGTTATTATACATAAATGGATTCGTGGAGAACACCAATCCTAGTGCAGAGAAAGGGGTTTTAGTTGGCATCTGGTAGGCTAATACTAGATAGAGGAAAATTAATGCTGTTAAAGAGTATAATGGAGCAAATACCACAAGAGCTTGAATTATCCAACATAGAGTTTGAAGGGCCGTTGATAGTAATATATGTTAGGAATAGAAAAGCACTTGTAAAGTACCCATCACTAGCACAATCAATCGCGAAGAAAGTTAGAAAGAGGATTGTTATAAGGGTTTCACCAGACGCTAGGCTTAGCCCGGATGAAGCCAAGAAGATCATAATAGAGAACTCTCCGAGGGAGGCGGGTGTAGACCCTGATGCAATATACTTCGATGAAGCGAGTGGAGAGGTTATAGTTAAGGCTGCAAAGCCTGGGTACATAGTGGGGAGGGGGAATGTCTTTAGAAACATGCTACTCGCTGAGACGGGTTGGAGGGTTGTACCGCTAAGGACCACACCATTTGAAACCAAGACGCTCAAGGAGATCACACACTACTTGTTGAAGCAGAGTGAGTATAGACTTGAATTCATGAGATCTCTGGGAGATAGGGTACATAGAGACGTTGTCTACAAGAACAACTATGTAAGAGTAACAGCTCTAGGAGGCTTCAAAGAGGTTGGGAGATCCTCGATACTCGTTGAAACCCGCGAGAGCAGGATACTACTAGACTTTGGAATAAACGTTGGAGCATTCAACGACCCCAATAAGGCATACCCAATAATCGATATTCTCCGAGTAGATGAACTAGATGGAGTTATAGCTACCCACGCACACCTAGACCACGTTGGCTTAATACCACTCTTATACAAGTATGGCTATAGAGGCCCAGTATACGTGACAAAACCCACTAGAGAACTCATGGCTATAATGCTGAAAGACCTCATAGAGGTTTCACGTAGGTCGAGTAGATACCTCCCATATGGTGAAAAAGACTTACTAACCACACTAACACACACTATAACAGTCGACTATGATGAAGTAACAGATGTAGCGCCAGATGTAAAGCTAACAATGTATAATGCAGGACACCTACTAGGCTCCGGGATAGTCCACTTACACATTGGAATGGGATTATACAATGTTGTCTACACGGGTGACTTCAAGTACGCTGACTCAAGGCTATTGAGTAGAGCACACACGGAGTTCCCGAGGGTAGAGGCGTTGATAATGGAGAGTACTTATGGAGCAAGCCTACAGGAGCCGAGACCACAGGCTGAAGCAAGGTTAATAGATATCGTGAAGAGGGTTTCAGAGCGTAAGGGAGTTACATTAATCCCCGTATTCGCGGCTGGTAGAGGCCAGGAGATACTACTCGTACTAAACCAAGCCATGAAGGAGAAGCAAATACCGGAGATAAACATCTATGTAGAGGGATTAGTCAACGAGGTAACAGCTATACACCTCCAATACCCAGAGTACTTGAGTAAGAAGGTTAAAGACGAGATATATAATGGCGAAAACCCATTCATTACAGACCACGTTAGAGTCCTCGAAGGCCCTGTTGCAAGACCCGATATAGTGGAGGATAGGCCCTCCGTAATTATCGCCACTAATGGAATGCTTAATGGAGGACCGGCAGTAGAGTACTTTAAGCTCCTAGCTGAAGATCCTAGAAACGCAGTTGTATTTGTAGGATACCAGGCTGAGGGGACTCTTGGGAGGATGGTAAAGGATGGCATGAAGGAAGTCCCCATAGTGGTTGAAAACAAAGTTGAAGTAATCAAGGTTGCCTTAGAGGTTGAGAGTATTGATGGGTTTAGTGGACACAGTGACCAAAGGGAGTTGGTGGCCTATGCTAGAGATATTAATCCAAAGCCTAAGACAATAATACTAAACCACGGTGAACCAAGCGCTATTGAGGCTCTTGCAACACTATTGAGGAAATCAAAGGAGATAAGGTCTTACGCCGAGAGAATCCTCACACCATCAAACTTGGACTCCATACACTTAACAGCCCAGTAGTGTATAGCATATACTTGGTTGATTTAATTGAAGCGTGTATTATTCCCGGGTAGATTTCAGCCATTCCACAAGGGACACTACGCTGCACTAACACAGCTACTAGAAGAGTACGACGAGGTAGTGGTAGCTATTGGCAGTGCGCAGGAGGGCTATACCTGTAGAAACCCCTTTACAGCTGGTGAAC
>JAJHRV010000130.1 GCA_020833525.1 Thermosphaera sp. | reverse complement strand
CTGTCTATCAAACCTCAGGAAGTACACTGATCTCAGGGCTATGCACTTATCCGAACTCATTGCACACGCGCTTGGAGTGTTAGAGCTACCACCTCAGGCTCTACAGGGGTGATCAAGTGTTGTTTTTGAATGCTTATATTCGATGGGTTAACTATATTGAATAGGGGTTATTCATGAGTCAAACGCCTCCACGTAGATACATAACTATCTTCTTCAATGGAGAAGCCTACAGCGTCCCACATGGATTAACAATAATGAGGGCCCTTGAATACGCTGGATTTAGATTCACAAGGGGCTCTGGCTGTAGAGGCGGCTTCTGCGGTGCATGTCCAGTAGTTTACAGGCTACCAGGCGACTACAAAATTAGAGTTGGGTTGGCCTGTCAGACACCAGTTGAGGATGGAATGTATATTAGTCTAATACCATATGTACCACTAGTTGAGTATGTTCGACGCAGGGAGGAGTTGAAGCCTGATGCGGGCTATGTGTTAAAACTATACCCAGAGATCTCTAGGTGTGTCAGCTGTAATGCCTGTTCAAAGGCATGCCCCCAAGGTCTCAGCCCAATGGATGCTATCCAAGCTATTCTACGGGGTGATTTGAGGAAGGCAGCTGAGTTGACATTTGACTGTATTGCATGCGGACTATGTAGTCTTAGGTGTCCAGCGGAGATTAGGCATCCAGCTGTATTTAGACTCGTTGGTAGAATTGTAGGTGTGTACTATATGCCTAGATCTAGGAGTGTGGAGCAACGGGTGAAGGAGATAGAGAGTGGTAGATTTAACAATGCATTTGTAAAATTGGTTTCAATAGATCCTGGCTCATTGAGGAGGATCTATGATGAGTACTTAAAGACTGGTCGATTACCAGGGGATCTAGGGGTGTAGTATATGAGTGGCTATCCACCAGAGGTTAGGAAGTTAATACAGGTCGTTGAGGATACACGTAGGGATAGATTAAAGGCCCCAGCACCCAGGAAGTTGACGCTTGAGGAGAGGGAGAACCTCGTCAAGGCATGGCACCCGGACTACAAGCCTGATTTAAAGAGGCCGCTTAGAATTGGCGTTAGTAAAGGACAAGTTGTCTATAGTGTTATAGCAGACATACTCGAATCGTGGCCTATTGTAAAGCCCGGAGACGTTGACTTAATCAATGTAGACTATGACGCCGACGTCCTCATTATAGGATCTGGTGGAGCGGGGCTTGCTGCGGCATGGTGGGCTGTGAGGAGCGGCTTGGATCCGTCGAGGATAATTATTGCTACAAAACTGAGACTTGGAGATAGTAATACAATAAAGTACCAGAGCGGTACACAGGCTGCTACAGGCCCCGATGATAATCCAATAATACACTTCCTAGACACTATTGCCGGAGCGCACTTCACTAATAATCCAAAGCTCGTGAAAGTGCTGGTCGAGGAGGCGCCATTCATTATTAAGTGGCTTGAGGATCTAGGTGTAAGGTGGAGTAGAGTAGGGGATGATTTAGAGAGGCTACCTGGTGGCGGTGCTACAAGGGCTAGGCTTCACTGTAGCGGAGACTATACAGGGCTAGAGGTTATGAGGGTTTTAAAAGACGAGGTTAGGTCTCTCGGTGTTCAAATTCTCGAGTTCCACCCCGCTGTGGAGTTACTGACTAATCCTAGTACAGGGGGTGTTAGTGGAGCTATCCTGTATAATCTAGACACGAAGGAGTACAAGATCGCGAGGAGTAAAGTAGTGGTTTTAGCAACTGGGGGATTGGGTAGGCTACACATAGCCGGCTTCCCAACTACAAACCACTATGGTGCTACTGGTGATGGACTAGTATTAGCATATAGAGTCGGAGCCGGCCTCGTTGACTTAGATACCCTGCAGTATCACCCTACAGGGGTTGCATGGCCTGAGGCAATACTCGGTGAATTAATCCCTGAGAAGACGAGGAGTATTGGTGGTCAATTGGTAAACGTGAAGGGTGAGAGGTTTATATATGAGCTAGAGCCAAGAGACGTTGTGGCGTCTGCCATTATAAGAGAGTGCATTGAAGGGAGGGGTGTGTTGACTCCGACTGGAACTTGTGGTGTTTGGCTTGATACACCCTTAATAGAGGTGTTGAAGGGGCCTGGAACAATAAAGAGGGAGATACCAGCCCTCTACAGGATGTTCATGAGGCATGGAATAGATATAACACAAGAGCCAATACTAACGTATCCAACACTACACTATCAAAATGGTGGTGTATTAATAGATGAGTGGACCCATGTACTGAGGCCGAGTGGAGAGGCAATACCGGGATTACTAGCAGCTGGAGAAGTAACTGGTGGAATTCACGGTAGGAATAGACTTGTAGGTAACTCAACAGCAGATATATTTGTATTTGGCCGTAGAGCCGGTATTGAAGCGGCAAGGTTAGCTCGTGAAACAACATCCTTAGAAATATCTCTGAAGCACCTCGAGTCATTTATAGCTGAATTAAAATCTATAGGGGTTCCCGAGAAGAGGAGAGCTCCAATATTGCTCCCCGATTATAGAGGAAAGGCTGTTTTAAAGAGAATTATAGAGTTATAGACAGAGTATTTTTACATAGTTTTGCCTCATAGATACATACTGTGGGATTGTAGTGAGTTCATGCAGTAGTCTAATTGGTTAATCTAAGCAATTAATTTAAAACTCATCTCTTTTATATCCTTAGGGCAATACGGGTGTTGACAGGAATGCAGGGAGTCGATGGTTTGAAGAAATTGTCTGTAATCGCAATTGTCTTTGGAGTAGTATTGTTTATGATGCTAATACCTCCTCCACTTAATTTAAATCCCCGTACATGGAGAGTCCTATGGATCGCTTTTCTAGCAGTCTTCTACTGGTCTACAGAGTTAATACCCATTCCACTAACGAGTGTATTAATTGTACTCCTACTAGTTGTCGAGGGCATACTCCCATTCGACAA
>JAJHRV010000129.1 GCA_020833525.1 Thermosphaera sp. | reverse complement strand
GAGGTGACCACTTTAAAAATAAAATTCCATGGTACTTCCACGTTGCACTAAGGACTCCTTGGGAATAATCGGACATTAAAGGATAAATGTCCGCATAATATTAGTATCATGGCTCGAGGAGGTGCAATAATGGCCAGTGGTAAAGCATACTATACAACAAAAGAGGTTTCACGTCTACTAGGGGTTACCGATAGGACTGTTAGAAGGTGGATTAGGAGTGGTAGGATGAGGGCTGTGCGAGTAAGGAGGAAGTGGTTGATACCAGCTAGTGAACTCAAAGCACTTCAACCAGTTATACGAGAACCAGAGGTTAGTGTGTCTAGGGTGGTCATATATGTCTATAGACCATTATTTGAGGAGGAGGGAGACAAGTCCTCTATTTCAATCCCCTCACTATTATCTGTCGATGAAGAAGTATATCGCTGCGCGAGAGTTGCGAGGAGGTTTAAGTGGAGGGTTATAGATGTAATTAGAGACTTAGACTACACTGGGCATGATAGAAATGGCTTAACAAGGCTAATGAAGCTCGCGAAACTACACGATGTAGACGCGGTACTAGTATACTCTAAGAGAGAAGCCTTTGGGGAATGCTATAGGTTCATAGAGGAGGCACTAGAAGCACTAGGAGTCCGAGTCGTCGAAGTTAAGAGCTTGTTGAAGTAGATGGGTGGTACAAGAGTAGCTAGCAGATCCAGTGATTATGTGTTATTGAAGCCCCAGTGACAATATATGGGGTTGAACAAATGTAGCAATATCTATTCAACCTCGCATGAAAGGATTCCCGTGCTTGTCCAGGGTGAATATATGATAAACCAGCATCTCTATTTAAACAGGGATAGTTTAATAGCGAATACTGGAGTGGGTGTACTAGGCTTGGTGATCCTGGATGCTCAGGAGTATGAAAGGTGGATGAAGAGCGCTTATAAGACGCTGGAGTCTGCTAAGAGGGATCGAGAGAACGGGTTCTACAATTGGGCTTGCTTCAAGTCACACCAGGCATCAGAGAAAGCACTCAAAGCCTTGCTCTGGGGGATTGGGAGGCCGAGGCCGGGCCATACCCTTGTACACCTACTTCTCCAATTGGAGAAGGAGCTAGGAGTGGAGGCCCCGGTGAGTGTTAAACAAGCGTGTGCGACTCTAGATAAGTACTATATACCCACGAGGTACCCCGATGCATGGGTCGAGGGGTCCCCGGAAGACTACTTCACAGAGGCCGATGCGGATGACGCACTGGAAAAGGCATTAGTGATTGTTAAATGGGTTGAAGGAGTATGGAGAGAGTTATCGAGGAGAGGAGAGTAGAGCAGGAGAGGGCCCTTAACACTGCCCGGCGGTTTATTGAATGCGTAATGGGAAGGGTAAAACTAGCCCTTGCACTTGTATATGGAAGCTATGCAAGAGGCGACTTCAACGAGTGGAGCGACATAGACGTGCTACTAGTAGTGGAAGACAACCTACCAAGGAACCCCTTGAAGAGACTAGAGCTTATGGAGGATTGCCTACTCCAAGCGCCAGGCGTGGAGCCACTAATACTATCAACCAGTGAGCTCGAGAAACTCCTCGAGAAAAACCAGTTAATAAAGAAGATAATAGAGGAGGGGATAACACTAATAGGCGACAAGAAAGACTTATTATAATAGACCCCTCATTCCTGGATACACAGTGTGGGCTTTGGTGGCCCGAGATCCATCAATCCGTGTAGGCTATGCTGACATCCTACTCGTTGTGAATCCTCATGTACAGTGTTCTCGCTTGCAAATGAGTCTTCGTGTCTTCTTGTCTATGTGTTATTGAGAAGGGTTTTATCAAGTACCCCTATAATCATGATTGCTAGGCCCACTATCGAGAGGGCTATGCCTTGTACAGGGTTTGCTGTATCTTTACTTGGGTGTACCTATTAGTGTTTAGTGCTGGATAAGGGGGTAAGGCTTGAAAAAGAATGTGGGAATACATAGGGGTAGAGCTAACAAGCCAGGAGAGACCTATGAGAGGACTCTTAGAGAGCTCGAGAAGGCACGTTGGAGTGTTCCCAGGGGGTTTTCAGTTATGTCTATAAGAGAGGATCGTGATAGTGGTTGAATTCTCCATGGTAACAAGAGTTGCTGGGAGTCTACACCATTCCTTGACACGTGGAGAACAATCCTCGCAGCATCAACTCTAACCGGGTTCGCCATAGCAATCGTAAATGCCATAATAGTGGGAGATATAGACAGCTAGAGGGTGGAGACTGCCTGTGGTTCCAGTCCGGAGCCTAGTTCCGCACTGGAACTATTAAGTCCTTCACGCGTTGCAACACCACTGGGGTACTGTGAGGACTGCTTCATGTAGAACCTGCTTATGGCATCTCGATGAGCTTGACTGAGAGGTCTTTGTCTACTATTAGCATGTGTTTGTTTGGTATTTCCAGCCGGTTCTCCTCCGTCAAGGGCTCTGACGCCACTAGTACTGCTTTCTCACCGCGTGCTAGCTTAGCCCTTATCAACTGTAGCGTGGTCTTTGAGAGCTTGTTTAGGGATAATGGGCCCCGAGGCCTCTCGAGGTAGTATAGTGTGTAGTATCCTAGGCTGTGTTTTGCGTATCGCAGTGCGTAGAGCTGGTGTCCATCACTGGCTAGGAAGTTGAGGGAGCTGTATCTAACTTCCTCCTCGTTGATCTTCTCCAGTGCCCTTCTAACTCCCTCCAAGAAGCCGCCTGCATCCAATGCTTCTTGTACTATGAGGTGGAATAAGACCTCGGAGTCTGTCTCGCCCTCGAAGTCACTGTATTCCTGTCTAACCAATCTAAGTAGGCTCCATCGATCCACTGTGCCATTGTGTGTGAAGACGTAGCCCCTGTATAGCCATGGGTGGGTATTCTCCAGCGTCTCCCCTCCCGTGGTGGCTAGTCTTACATGCGAGATTATGATCAGGCCTCTAACCCTCCTAGCAGTTGAACGAG
>JAJHRV010000128.1 GCA_020833525.1 Thermosphaera sp. | reverse complement strand
GAGAGATGGATAGGGTAATGAGCCCTAGGCGACTAGTGGTGACCTTCTGCGGTGAGGGGGCTCGGGGAGACCGTTGAGAAGTAGATGGTGGGGAGCCTGAAATCAATAGATATGAAAGGCAATGAACCACCATCTACCGAGAAACGGCTAGACACAGATGGTTGTAGAGCATCAAAGTATACTAATCCCACCCAAAATCTCTATGGATGAGAAACCTCTCTATATGGAACTACAAACAATAGTAACAGTTTCCTTCATGATAGCTGTGATGATGAGGCATCCGGGTATGTCTACTAGCCTGGGTAATACTCGTCAATGAATTCCTTGGTCTTGGGTCGGGTTAGCCCTTGGTTTTACAAGGGGATATAGTTACGGAGTAAAATTACTGGTTGTTACACAAGTAATCTATGTTTTAGATCGCTAGTTGTCCAGATGCCTAGACAGCGATGTCCATGTATTAGTATTAAATAGAACTATGAGAAACATATTCATTGGTGGGGGGACTTGACTGGAAGAGTAGTGATCGGACTAATCATCGCCACGGCTCTAATAGTTGCAGCCTCCGTAGCAGGTGCTAATACTATTGAGCCACTAATATATACTTTACATAACTTATACATTATATATGACTACGGTAACCTCGTGATAGCTGCCGTAAATAGATCTGCTCTTACATATTTAGGTAATGGTTATTGGCTCTTAGTGTTACCAAACATGGATGCAGTAACGTTCTCGTCGGAGCTTGTTGATGAAATAATTGTTAAATACATAGGCCCTAGAGCATTCTATTCAAGACTACGTATTACCAAGACTGTTGATGGTTATAGAACTGTAAAGACTATCGATATTTTGAATGCTTCAGATGCGCCAAACAATAAGGTCATGAATGCGATCATGCAAATGCTCAATATATCGAGAGCTCGTGAAGCGTTGGTCACGTTCCTTGAAGGAAAAGTGATCAGAATTGATGTTGTAACAGAGAATGGCATCGATGTTGAGAAGATTGACGAGGAGCTCTCAGGTATTGCTATGAGTCATAAGGTTGTTGTTATCGAGACTCTGGGTTTTGGAATACCCTCGTACTTTGACGCTCTAGATCTCTATGAGAACCTGAAAAGGATCTCTTGCTTCGTTAGCATGGGAGAATCACTCTATGGAGTCAATATAGAGTTTAACATTTTATGTATTAAGGAGTTAGCTACTGCAACTAATAGAAGCTTCGATGAGGCGGTAGAGGATGTTGCCAACTCCGTGAAGGCTCTAGACCCATTAATGAGGAAGTATCTACCCTACCAGAATATCGTGGTACTAGTTGCACAGCCTCCACCACCAGCCATACCTCTACCTGGTGAACCTAAACCCGTCGAGAGGATAGAGTATACAGAAGCCGTAGAAATACCGCAGACACCACCCGGCTTACCACAACAGATCTTTATCATTTCAGTAATCGTTGTAGCAGTTGCTATAACACTTGCGTTATGGAGAATAAGATCGATAAAAATAAAATAGTTTTTTAGGTTATGACTATATTATGATATAAAAACCAATTCATGTTTCTCAAGATTAGGAGGTAAATGTAATAGAGATGGAAAATTTGACATTTGTCCAGTATTTATATGGTTTCTAGATACCTCCAAGAGCTCTATTAATTGACTAGCTACGTTAACTACTTCCTTAGAGTCTTCCACGCCACACTCTACATCACCGTAAAGACTCGGAGTGTGCGCCTCCTCGGCTATTAAAAATACTCTATTGTACTTATTACACATAAAAAGTCGACGAGTTTGCCCACTTTCACCTGGAACCCCTAGTTCTTTAATGAGCATAGAGATTAACTCATTTACTCAATGCCCTCTTGGATAATCCCCAAGAAGCTCGTAGCATACTGCTTAAGTATACAACTGCTTGGCTCATTCTGCTGTGAAAGTTATTATATCGGGGTCTTCTACTCTCCCCGGCACTTCAGGAAAGCTCTTACTCTATGCTTTAATTCATTAACATAGTCTCCATTTGATTTTAACATCCCACTACTTATCAGCGTACTCGTGTTAAAGTAGTAGATGCTGGTTCTTCAGCGTGAACACTTGTTAATTGCTTCAAGTGTTTTTAAGTATAAAATCGCTCCCGTTTTTATTAATTCCCACGGTGGTTTATTTGGCTTGGAGAAGTGAGATTCTTGATTGGTTGAAGAAACTCACTGTGATACCTGGTCCTAGCGGGAGAGAAGAGGGTGTTAGAGAGGTTGTTGCCAGCCTTATTGAGCCATTTGTTGATAAACTATGGATTGACACGTGGGGTAATCTTGTTGGATTGAAGAAGGGTTCTAGTGGGGAGGGGAAATTAATGATTGCTGCACACATAGATGAAATAGGTTTATTTGTATCACACATTGAAGATGATGGATTCTTAAGGGTTGTCCCTATTGGGGGTATACCTGAGAGGACGCTACTATATCAACGAGTTGTATTGAGGACTAGGGATGGTAGGCTAGTTAGAGGTGTTATTGGCTTAAAGCCACCTCACATTGCTAAACCCGAGGAGCTCCAGAAGATACCTGAGATGAGGGAGTTGTTTGTTGATATTGGGGCATCTAGTAGAGAGGAGGTTGAGAAAGCTGGTGTTAGAGTGGGGGACGTGTTGGTTTTCGATAGAGATGTAGCTGAGTTAATGAATGATAGAGTTGCGGGTAAGGCTTTTGATGATAGAGTCGGTGTTGTGTCATTAATTAAAGCGGCTCAACTACTCGAGGAGCCGAAGGTAGATACGTATTTTGTTGCCACGGTGCAAGAGGAGGTTGGTTTGAAGGGTGCTAGAACATCCGCGTTCGCTATATCCCCTGATGCAGCAGTAGCCATCGATGTTACAATAGCAAGCGATATACCCGGTGTTGCAAAGGCAGAGTGGTTTACTAGACTGGGTAAGGGCCCGGCTATAAAGATAGTTGATGGTA
>JAJHRV010000127.1 GCA_020833525.1 Thermosphaera sp. | reverse complement strand
GCCTCTCTAACGAGTGCTTCTAGGTCTGCACCACTATAATTCTCCGTGGCTTTAGCTAATTCAACTAGGTCGACGTCCTCCGCTAGAGGTAGGTACCTAGTGTGTATTCTAAGTATTTCCAGCCTTGCCTTGAAGTCGGGTGGTGGTACATATACAATTTTATCTAGTCTACCGGGTCTAAGTAGAGCTGGGTCTATTAGGTCTGGTCTATTTGTGGCTGCCATTACAACTACGTTATTTAGTTCCTTAACCCCATCTAGCTCTGTAATTAACTGAGTTACAACACGCTCTGTTACACCAGAGTCGCTGGTTAGCCCCCTAATGGGGGCTATTGAATCAACTTCATCGAAGAAAACTATAGCGGGTGCGTGCATTCTAGCTTTTCTAAATATATCCCGGATAGCTCTCTCTGATTCACCAACCCACTTACTCAGTATTTCGGGTCCTCTCACAGCAATGAAGTTTACTCCACTCTCCCTCGATACAGCCTTTGCTAGTAGTGTTTTTCCACAGCCTGGTGGACCATATAGAAGAACCCCCTTAGGCGGCTTCACACCGTACTTTTCATATAGATCTGGGTTTTTGAGTGGTAGCTCTATGTTTTCCCTTAGTACTTGTTTAACCTCTTCGAGTCCTCCAATATCGCTCCACGATATATCTGGGGCTTCAATAAAGATCTCTCTTAGTCCACTCGGTATAATACTTTTAAATGCATGGAGGAAGTCCTCAGTTGACACTACAAGCTCTGCGAGAACCTCGTCTTGCACACATGAAGAGCATTTTTCAATAGTGCGCTTAATAGCCCTCATAACTGCTTCTTTTACAAGTGCAGCGAGATCTGCCCCTGTGAAGCCATGTGTCATTTCAGCTATTTTCTCCAGGTCTACATCTGGTGCGAGTAAGCCAAGCTCTTTTAGCCTTCTAGTGTGTACACTGAGTATTTCAAAGCGCCCTCTTTTATCAGGCATTGGTATCTCTATTTCAACATCTAGTCTACCAGGCCTCCTCAATGCTGGATCTAGTGCATTTGGTCTATTTGTTGCAGCTATGACTATTACGTTGCCCCTGCTCTCAAGCCCGTCGAGTAGTGCTAGTAGTTGAGCAACCACTCGCTTCTCAACTTCCCCTGTAACTTCATCTCTCTTAGGTGCTATGGCGTCTATTTCATCTATGAATATTATTGCTGGATACTTCTTAGCTTTTTTCTTAGCCAATCTAAAGATCTCTCTAAGCCTCTGCTCTGACTCACCATAGAATTTACTCATTATCTCCGGTCCATTTATTACAATGAAGTATGCATTGAGCTCGTTTGCTAGAGCTTTCGCTAGTAGTGTTTTTCCACAGCCTGGTGGACCATATAGAAGAACTCCCTTCGGTGGTTCAATTCCAAGCTTTAAGAATAACTTGCGGTATTTGAAGGGGAGTTCAACTATGTCTCGTAGCTTCTGTATAGTTGCTTCTAGACCCCCAATATCTTCAAAGGTAACGCGGGGCACCTCGCCCATGGGCTCGTCGAAGACAATTATTTCTGTGTCTTCACCCACGAGTGCAGGTCCTCTGGGTTTGACTGTAATTACTTTAAACGGTATTTTAACCCCTTCAACCACTACGACTACTTCATTGCCTTCGTGAATTGGTTGATTCAAGATACTATGCTTAATCCTAGTTATAACAGAGGCATCTACAGGAGCGTGGAAGTTAAATGGCGCTAGTTTAACGACCCGGGCATACCTACGATCCACCTTCTCAACGTACACAACGTCTCCAACGTCAACCCTGGCGTTTTTCATTACAAGCATACTCAACCTAATAACTCCACTACCACGGTCTTTCTCACTACCTCTACGGGCAATGGCGCCAGTCTCCTGCTCCCCCTCGATTAAGATAAGATCTCCGGGTAGAATGCCAAATTTATCCATGATCTCAGGGTCAATCTCAACGACACCACTATACTCATCCAGCCCCGATTCCCCAACTCTAAGAGTTAATCTAACTTGCCTCAACATTTCATAATTCACCATTATTATACAAGCAGTAGAACCACATCTAGTGGGCCCGCGGGGATTTGAACCCCGGACCTCCGCCTCGTCAGGGCGGCATCCTACCAGGCTAGACGACGGGCCCTTCAATCATAGAACATGGTTAATGGGTTTAAAAATAAATTAGAGAATAGATCGCAGTGGGCCCGGGGGGATTTGAACCCCCGACCTACGGGTCTCTCCTCCAGACTTATATCATCCCTGTTAGTCAATTGACCCGTAGTGAAGTCTGGAGCCCGCCGCTCCGCCTGGCTGAGCTACGGGCCCACTGCAGGTCATACCATTAATAGATTTTGGATACAAGGTATTAAAAACCTTTATTTCTATATTCATAGTATCAAGGGAAAGTGCTTAATACGGTGCTTTAAACATTGAAATACCCACTTGACAGGATATGTATAAAGAGTGGTGTTTACTGCCCCTCATGCCAGAGGAAGATAGAGTCTGGCGTTGTATCCGAGGTGGATTTAAGGGTTTTAAGGGAGCTTGTAGTCTTAGAGGATAAATTGAAGTTTCTAAAGAAGGGTGAGTATGTAAAGTCCATTGACTCCGGGAGTGAAGTAGTGGTGTTAGTTAAAGGGGGTTTTGAACAAGTGGAGTTAGTGCAGTTAGAGAGGGAGCTATCCAGTACGCTTGGGAGAAAGGTTAGAGTTGTAGAGTATGTTAGCGACTCTAGAAAGCTGATCGAGCAGTTAATAGTGCCCGCATCTCTATTGGGTGTGAACAAAGTATGGCTTCCAACAGGCGAAGAAGTGATCAGCATAAGGATACCGAGGAGAGATAGGAGGATCATTGGTAAAAATAAAGAACAATACGAGGCACTCATAGAGCAAATAACTGGTGTTAAAGCAAGAATTATTTTTGAATAAAATGCTCATAGCTCTACATCCACTAATCTCTGAAAACTAAGTTCTCTTTAAAAACCTCTCTTAAGACTATGGAGGCGTAGA
>JAJHRV010000003.1 GCA_020833525.1 Thermosphaera sp. | reverse complement strand
TGCCAACACCTCCTGGCTCCATCCAAGTCTCTCTCTAGCAGATTTAACCCTCGAAGCATAGTCTTCGACTACCTCATATTCCTCAAGCTTCCTACTCTGTTGCTTCACCTGGGGCTGCGGCATTGGCCTCTGCTTAACCTGCCTACTCCTTGATTGCATTGGGGGTTCCTTAACAACACCCTCCTTTGAGAGCCTCCTATAGCAGTCGGGGCAGAGTATTAGTAGAGAACCCTCTACAATAGCCCTCCTAGCCTCTCTAGCATCTAGCTCTCTACCACACATTTCACAGTAGTAAGACAAGCATCGACACCCATTTCTCTTAAAACACTACCAAGAGCCTATTATACCCATGGGTTATTAACATGGTTGATGAAGGAAAAGAAGCCATTAATGCTGTTATTGAGAGTGATGAAGACTACTTGAGATACCTCGAGACAAGGCTTAAGCAACTAGAAGAGGAGAAGCGTAAACTACAGGTGAAAGTAGAGTACTATAGGAATGAAATAGAGAAACTCCTCTCACCCCCATTAATAGAGGCTATTGTAGAGTATGTACTACCAGATAATAGAGTCGTCGTGAAGAGCCAGAATGGCCCAAACCTCGTTGTACAGGTAGGGGACAACATTGATAAATCCAAGTTGAGGCCTGGAGCTAGAGTAGCGTTGAATCAAAGGGGATCGGTTGTAGTCGAGGTTCTACCAGAGTATCCAGATCCATACGTTCAATTAATGGAGGTCGTCGAGAAGCCTGATGTAAGATATAGTGATATTGGTGGATTAGATGAGCAAATACGCGAGTTGAGGGAGGTAGTAGAGCTACCACTAAAAAACCCCGATTTATTCAGGGAACTAGGTATAGAGCCACCGAAGGGAGTACTACTACACGGACCCCCTGGATGCGGGAAAACACTACTAGCAAAAGCAGTAGCCGCGGAGAGTGGTGCAACATTCATCTCTCTAGTTGCAAGTGAACTAGTCCAGAAGTTTATTGGTGAAGGTGCGCGAATCGTGAGGGAGTTATTTGACCTAGCTAGGAGGAAGGCCCCCTCAATAGTATTCATAGATGAAGTAGACGCTATTGCAGCTAAGAGAATAGAGATAGGTACAAGTGGAGAGAGGGAGGTGCAGAGAACACTAATGCAGCTACTAGCAGAGATCGATGGATTCAAACCACTAGATAGAGTCAAAGTCATAGCCGCAACTAATAGAATAGACATACTAGACCCAGCAATACTTAGGCCCGGTAGATTCGATAGAATAATCGAGGTTCCACCACCAAGTAAAAAAGGAAGAGTAGAGATATTCAAAATACACACTAGGAGGTTGAAGGCGAAAGGCGACATAGACTACGAGTTCCTAGCAGAGATCACTGAGGGATTCACGGGTGCAGAGATTAAACTAGTAGTTGTTGAAGCAGGCTACATGGCAGTTAGAGAAAACAGACTCTACGTGACAATGAACGACCTATTGAAAGCAATTGAAAAAGTAAAGAGCAAGAAGACCATTAGAGACTCCTGGCAGCAAATATATAGTTCTCCAAGGCCAACGTATCAACCAACAATATAGACTCAACCACCCTGCATATGCTGGAATACTTTGTTTCAACACACATATACCCCTCCTCCCAGACCATATTTTGACACATTTATCAGGGATAACATGGGTTTCTACTCTAGGAGGATGCTAGTGTATTGTTATTAATGGTGCTTTTATGATCACTCGAAAGCCCACATTATGGGAGCTTAGAGAACTCCGCGAAATAGCTGAGTTTCAATTTGGTGTGAGTGGAGAGTTGCTTATCCCGGAGGACATTCTACTAGTGGTCAGCCCTAATACTAATAGAGCTAGATTCATTATCCTCGATGGGGAGAAATACCTATCTCTAAGAGCTAGAGACTATAGATTCAACCTCCACATATCCTCCGGGCTAGTACTCAATAAGATACTGCCTAAGCCAAAGCTACGCGTATATGTGAAGGATGAATACGTGGAGCTCATCGCTAGAGGGGGGAATCTCTTCTCGAGGCATGTATTAGCGGCAGACCCCTCAATTAGGCCTGGAGATGAGGTTTTAGTTGTTGATTCAAAAGGGGATTTAATAGCTGTTGGACGGTCAAGGCTCTCTGGGTGGGAGATGGCTTACTATAATAGGGGTGAAGCTGTTAGGATTAGGGAGGGTGTATTAAAGTGACCAGCGGTATAAAGTTTACCCCACTAGTAGATACATCGAGATTAGACTTCTCAAACTCGCTATTCATAACGGGATTCCAGGGCTTCGGGCTTGTAGGCTACTTGACAACACTCCACTTAGTACAGGAACTCGGGTTGAGTAAAGTAGGCTTTATTAAAACCAGGTATATGCCCGAGGTTACACTATATAATAAGCAGAGGGATATACAGTACCCATTTGAAGTATACCACGGGGTAGTCGGCGGTAATGAAGTACTAGTTGTCCTACACAATGAAATGCCCGTGGAGAGGGAGAGAACAGCGTATGCAGAGTACCTAGCCTCACTAGCCAAGAAGTGGATGGTGAGAGAAGCCATTCTCGTTGGGGGCTTGAACCAAGAGTTGAGGGAGGATCAGGGTGAGAAGTTTAGGTGGATTCCAATAAACAACCCCACTATAGTATTCAATAACGCTAGACTACTCGAAGATAGACACATTATAGGAGTACTCGCACTACTAATAATGTTCATGAAGGCCCAGGGGTTGAATGGGGTAGTAATACTCCCATTCACAGAGCCATATAGACCGGACCCAAGGGCGAGTGCTGTGGCTGTTGAGGTTATAGGTGGAATTCTAGGGGTTGAGGTAAGTGTACAGAGGTTGATGGAGGAGGCTTCTATAATTGAAGCTATTGAAGCGGAGAGAGCAAAAATAGAGAAGGCTACGGAGGAAGCAGAGAAGAAATCTCGTCTAAGCTACATATAGCTACACGATCTCTAAATACACCGAGAAGCTTCTGGACTTCACTAAATAACTCCCTACTAAACCAACTAGTATGCACAATTAACACTCTCACAGCACCATGCCTAATTAAATCCAGTAGTAAACTAGCAATCCAGCTAGGTCTCAAGCCCCCCTTGGATAACCTTAATTCATGCTGGTAAAATGGATAAGTAGAAGCCAAGCCGGGGGTTATTAATCCCAGCAGTGGATGTATGAAGAGAACTGCGAGATCTCTTCTTGCACTAATTAAATCAGCGATCCTAGTATACTCCACTTGTTGATTATACGGCTTCCTATACGCTGGAATAAGTACAATAGTTCTCCCATACACTCTCTTCAACGAGAACTCGATCGCCCTCTCAATATTCACCCTGGCCTTGGGGTTAGCGAGGGATTCCCTACTATTAATAAATAGTGATTTACCACTCGGATTCACTAGTGGCGTGTAGCGCTCTAAGAGCTTAGAATACTTCTTAACCACTCTAAATGCCTCGTATAGTGCTGGGTGAGCCTTAGACCTATACTCTAGTAGCTCCCATAGTCTACCCTCCTTAATCGCCTGCTTAACTAATCTCACCTCCCTCGCGAGAACGTATAAATTGTGGAGTGCAAGTAGCTCTACCCTCTTCTCCCTCGGCAACTCAACCAGGTCTCTTGGATTATACCTAGAGCAAACGGGACAACTGCATGGGAAG
Source organism: Thermosphaera sp. (assembly GCA_020833525.1). Lineage (GTDB taxonomy): Archaea > Thermoproteota > Thermoprotei_A > Sulfolobales > Desulfurococcaceae > UBA285. The sequence goes on along the minus strand of JAJHRV010000003.1, from coordinate 27,526 downwards.
TATTCTATTTCATTAACTCTACGAGTCCCCGTCTCAAGCATGTATCTATCATCCCGAGCATATAGTATGTAGCTAGCTGAGTCGAATAAGTCTCCTCCAACAGCCACTAGGTAGGGGATTATCATCGGGTGTCCCACTCCAAAGACGTGTAGGGGTTTACTTGGAGGTAGAAGTAGGCGAGTAGTTGCAACTATTTCAACTAGTTTAGAATACTTGTACTTCTCGAGTAGAACTGTTGGTGAGCCAACAGCATAAATATCGTATGGTAGTCTACGGGCCTGTATAGATGCCTTTACCAATAAGTCTCGGTATGGAGCACCCTGTACTGGGTACACCCATAATTGATCAGAGCTCATTATTAACGGCAGTGCTTCAATACCCCTCTTATAAGTCTCTTCCACTGCTCTAAGCGCCTCGCTATGAGTCATCTTAGAGCCTGTTGGTATATCTAGAATGACCCCTATGTCAGACCCTATTCTCTCCTCATACTCCACTATCGTCTTGTTATCTACATCTACTTCTCCATAAACTAAGACTTGGTACCCACCAGAGTCAGTCATTATTACACTATCCCAGGATAGTTCACTATGTATTCCCCTAGCAACACCCTTATTCCTCCTGTAGAATAGATATGCATTCGTTATTATCCCATTGAATCCAAGTTGCTTAATTAAGTCGAGGCCTGGTGTCTGCCTGTAGGGGTCTATAACTGGGAATAAAAAAGGAGTCTCTAAGTAGCCATGCCTAGTCGTCAACCTCCCTATTCTACCACCGAGATCCCTTAACCTAGTCTCGAACAACCCGGTATATCCCTAAGCTCTCTTTTTCTTCTGCTCCATGTACTTCTTGAATAGACTATAGAGAGTCTCAGCCATGGGTCCAGAACCCATTACACCCTCTTCGCTTATTCTATATCTACCGAGAACCTCCAAAGCCCTGATCTCCGGGATTAATCTAACCGCGTGTTCTTGCAGCTTCATTTCCCTAAGTAGCAACCCCTTAAACTCCTCTGGGTCAAACAATGGTTCTTCAAGCATCACGATTTCAGATACTTTCTCGCCTTTAACAAGTATTTTAGTGTATTTAGTGCCATTACTATCCACAGCATCCCTGAGTAGTAGGTTTAGTGATGGGTGGTCAAACCCCGCTAAGATACCCTCATATATCTTGCCACTTTCTAGTACAACCCTAACTCTCTTATCGAGTATTGCCGATAGCTCTTGAACCAGCCTCCTCGAAGCCTCTGAAACAGACATTTAAATCACCTTTGTTTTAAATGCAAACTACTTATATTACTTCAAGGTTTAATTAAGGTATACGAGGTGTAGAAATTGATCTTTGAGTGTAGAGTAAGCGATATTACGCCACTTAGAGTGCCCAAAGTACACCGTGTAAAATCAACTTGTGGAGAGGTAGAGATTGAAGTAGAACTACACGAAGACGCTGTAAAAGTCCCCTCGAGAGACTCGAGAATAACGATAGAGATCACTAGTAGCAAGGAAGAATGCCTAAAACACTACTTCTGCGGCCATGGCTACGTCGTTTCAAACACGCTAATAGGCGATGTCTACAGAGTTGTGATCTCACTACATGGATTCCTAGTGGTGGTGAAGTCTAAGAATAGACTAGAACTAAATGAATTAGACCACGTCTACGTGGGGGCAACGTATTGAAAAACTCTATAGAGAAACAACTGTACTGCTTCACAAATAACGTGTTTTGAGAAACTTTTGCTCACCTGCTCTTAGACACTCTTCAATACTTTCACTACTCTCCCCGCTTTTAATTCCACCTAGTTTTTACAGGTGGGATTTTGAAAGAACACGAGGTTGTCTTAAGAATATTTAAACTGATTAATGCGGGAGAGGATGCAGAGGCTGAACTAAAGAAACTCGGGGATTTCCTCACAACTAGGTCTCAGCTCGCTAGCGGGGTTGAGTATTTGAGCGTCTCAAAGATCAATAGAGGAGATGTTAAGGGATTAATCATTATAAGGGGAAGTAGAGAAAACGCGTTGAGTGAAGCAGAGCTAATATCGTCACTTGTGAAGTCTAACTTTAAGACTATTGATGTAGAAGTAGTCTCTGAGCAGAGTGTACTCAGCAATATACTCACTAGTATAAAGAATTTTTTCTAAGGAGGAAGCCGTATGGATTTACAACACCAATCACCCTAGAGCATAGAGTCAAGTACCCAGTGCAAGAAGTACCCGTGGAGAATAATCCTGGCTTGGAGTACATTGTTATTGGGAGAGTTCTCGCAATACCCCAACTCCCAGCGAAACTAGCCAAAAACGACTTATTCCGCCACTTATTAATAGCTGGTAGTACAGGGTCTGGGAAATCCCATACAGCATCCAAGATCTCTGAGCGGGTTGCACGCGAGTTCAAAATACCAGTAATTGTGTTTGATTGGCACGGGGAGTATGCTGATCTACTACGAGAATACATCGAGGTAAATCCACACTCTTCTCCAATACCCATCTTCACCGATGACCCAGACGACCTCATTTTAGTATCTAGCATTATGGAGTTAACTCCCCCTCAAGAATACCTACTAGACAAGATCCTGAGGAGAGTGGACTTCTCGAAAACAAAGTCTATTGAGTCTCTACTAGACTACATTGAATCCTACCCCGAGGAGTCAAACTGGATGAGGGAGACTAAGCTTGCACTACACCGGAGGTTGTCCAGTCTAGCAAGGGAGAATTACCATAGCCTCTTCGAAATACGTGGACGCATCGAGTTCAAACAAGGGGTTTTAGAGGCGGGGAAGCCCGTTGTCTTAAACCTAGCCGAGATAAACGACCCTAGTATTAGGAAGCTGTATGCATCATTCTACTTAAAGCGCCTCGTGGATTTCACGGTTAACCAGGGAAGGAGGCTACTAGTGATCCTCGAGGAGGCAGTCAACTACATCTCTAGGAGTCAGCCCGTTAAGCCAATATGTGAGACACTACGAGAATTCAGGAAGTTTGGAGTGGGCTTAGTGATTATATCTCAATCTCTCACACAACTAGTTGAAGACGCCTCTGTAAACACTAATACAAAGATCATTCACTCGGTTAAGTCAAAGCAAGACCTAGAAGTAGTTGAGAAAACCCTCTACCTCGATCAAGAGCTACTAGAGACACTGCCATATATAGAGCCGGGTGAGGCTGTTTACTCAACGCCTAGTCTTAAAAAACCAGTATTAATTAAGATTGAGTAGAGTTGTTAAAAAACTAGTCTTCCTCCTTCTTCTCCTCCTCGGGTTTCTTACCAGCCTCCTCCTTCTTCTCTAGTTTACTAGCGGCTATGATGTCATCTATTCTCATTATGATCGTTGCAGCCTCTGTACCTCCCTTAATTGCTGTTGCAATAACGCTTACAGGCTCTATTACTCCAGCTTCAAACATATCCACCAAGTTCCCAGTGTTTAAGTCTACTCCAATCCACTTCCCACCCTCCTTCTCGTGAGCGGCCCTAAGCTTCATGATCATGTCGATTGTGTCTAGTCCAGCGTTTTCAAGCATTGCAACGACTAATCCCTCAATAGCCTTTGCAAAAGCCTCTATAGCTAATTGCTCCTTTCCACCAACTTTAACGGCATACCTCCTCAAGTACTTGGCTATCTCCATTTCTACTGCTCCACCACCAGCTACTACTTTACTATCTCTAAGTGCATCTGCAACAGATGATAGTGCATCTCTAAAGCTTCTCTCCGCTTCATCAACAAGTCTCTCTAGCCCACCCCTTATAACAATACTCACAGACCTCGGGTTCTTACACCCCTCGACAAACACCATTTTATCCTCTCCAACCTTCCTCTCCTCCACTAGCTCAGCATAACCGAGATCATCAGGCTTCAAGTCATAGATATTACTAACTATTCTACCACCAGTAGCTCTCTCTAGTTTCTCTAAGTCGCTTCTCTTAACTCTCCTAACGGCTAGAATACCCTTCTTGGCGAGGAAGTGCTGTGCAACTTCGTCAATACCCTTCTGGGTAATTACAACGTTTGCTCCAACTTCAGATAGTTTATCAACGTATTTCTTCAGGATCTCTTCCTCCTGCTGTAGAAATGCCTTCATCTGCGTTGGATCACTAATTCTTATCTCAGCGTCGATCTCGGGTTTCTCGATCTCTAGTGGTGCATCAAGTAGAGCGATCTTTGGTTTCTCAACTCTCCTAGGCATACCAGGGTGAACTACCTCCTTGTCTAGTACTATTCCATACACGAGCTGAGTATCCATCAGGGAGCCTCCATACTTCTTTATTATCTGAATGTTATCTATGTCAATGTAGATCTTGTCTCCTCTAGACTCCGCTATCTGCTTAACTGCTGTAACTGCTAATTCAGCGAAGTATTCTCTAGCATCATGTACAGCTTTACTCGTTAGAGAAGTTTTAGCCACCTTCTTCAATACTTCATCGTTGTTTATGTCTATTGAGACAGCTATTTCATCGAGAACCTTGAGGGCCTCCTCCATTGCTTTTCTAAAACCAGATATTATGACTGTTGGATGTATATTTTTATTCACTAAGTCTTCAGCTTGCTTGAGCAACTCACCTGCAATAATCACAGCTCTCTTAGTTCCATCACCAACTTCTGCATCCTGGCTTTTAGCAACGTGTACGAGCATTTTAGCCGCAGGATGCTGAATCTCTGCTTTGTCAAGAATAGTGGCTCCATCATTCGTGATTGTAACATCTCCTAGCGCGTCAACAAGCATTTTATCCATTCCCTTGGGTCCATAAGTTGTTTTAACCATTTCTGCTACTGCTCTAGCAGCGAGTATGTTTATTCTCAGTGCATCTCTACCAGCAGTTCTCTGCGTACCCTCTTTTAGTATTAGAACCGGGATTCCAGTTGGCTCTGTAGGTGCAGGTTGCGCCGCCACAATACATCACCCTAAATATAGCCATTGCTAGAAATATCAAAGGCTTCTATATAAGCTTTTTTTAAATAACTATCTTAAAGATCTAGGGAACCCCCGAGTAGATCCAATGCGTTAAATACATTAGCCCCCAGAACAAAGTATAAATTAGGTGAATTACAGCGAGACAATGTTGTCAACTGGTGATGAGCTTTGAGTATTAGTAGTGAGGCCGTGGGTAGTGATAAGTCGTTTAATGAATTGATCGGGATTGCTAAGGAAATAGTGAAAAACATGTTTGGCGAAGCCGGGGAAAAAATCCTAGACTACCTCGTAAGCAAGGGGTATATTGCAGAGGAGAGAATTGCAACGAGTATTGATGTTAGATCTAATGAGGCGAGGAAAATACTACAGCGTTTATCGGATGAAGCCCTCGTGGTACCAGATAGACTTAGAGACGAGGAGACGGGTGAGGCCCTACATATTTGGAGGCTAAACAATACTGCTTTAAAGTCATTTATTCTAAATAGATTGAGGAAGACAAGGGAGAAACTCGAGTTGCTATTGAAGTATGAATCAGAGGGCTCAATCTACATTTGTAGGACTTGTAATAGGAGATTCTACATTGACGAGGCATATGCTTATGGATTCCAATGCCCACACGACAACGATGTACTAGTGGAGGCAAACAACCCCACAACAATAGCGAACTTAAAGGAGTCTATTCGTAAAATAAATACTCTCATCTCAATGATCGAGCGGATGCAGAGTGGTGGGGGGAAAGTATAGCTATGTAGACTTATTCTCCGGTGCTGGGGGGTTCTCACTAGGCTTCTACTTAGCCAATAGGTTTAAGTGCATACTAGCAGTCGACAACTACAAGTACGCTGCACTAACATATAAGGCCAACTTCCCGAATACACTAGTGCTTGTTGAAGATGTAAAGGATCTAACTAATAGTAGGTTACTAGCCATTGTAAACCCCGGTGAAGTAGATGTAGTTATTGGTAGTCCACCATGTGAGCCCTTTACAGGTGCTAATCCCCACCGCGAGAAGAACCCACTAGATAGACTATACTTAGACCCTGCGGGGCAGTTAACTCTACACTATATTAGAATAGTTGGTTTACTAAAACCACGAGTATTCATCATGGAGAATGTCCCAGCCATAATGGAGGGTGGATTGAAAGAAGCTATCATGGAGGAGTTTAAGAGAGTTGGCTATAACAGAGTTTACTTCAATATTCTGAGGGCAGAGGACTATGGAAACCCAAGCCGTAGAACAAGAGTATTCGTGTCAAATATACCCTTAAACCCACCACCCACCCGTGTAAAACAAACTGTGAGAAGAGCACTTGAGGGGTTGCCTCCACCAGGCTCCTCTATAATACCCAATCACGACCCACCCCCCGAGCTTCCATGGAGGAAGCTTAAGAAAGCCTATAGGCTTAAACCAGGAGATGCACTAATACACTACTATGGAGCCGAGAAAATACTGCCGAACTTCATGAAGCTCGACCCAGATGACCAAGCCCCCACCGTCCTAGGATCTTCGAGATTTATACACCCATTTGAAAACAGATTACTCACAGTAAGGGAACAAGCTAGATTAATGGGTTTTCCAGACTCCTTTGTCTTCACTGGAGGGAGGGACTCACAGTACAACATGATTGGTGAAGCAGTACCAGTACCACTAGCTAAGGCTATCGCATTAGAAGTATTGAAAGTGCTTGATGGTGAAAACGCTGAGGTGGGTGAATCAATATAAATGTACATGAGTTAAGTCAATCTATGGGTGCTTAGTCTAAATGAAGAGGGAAATGTATATTGCTCTATACGCACCTAGTAGTGTACAGAAACTACTAGACTTCCTTAAGACAATCTATAGTGTTGAAAACACTGTCCCAGTTATAATTAAGCCTTTTGGAGCAGCCGCACAAGTCGGTGTTCCAGAGGCTCATAGATTATCATATAAACTCGGAAAACCACTCATTATTCTACCAGAACTCAGAGATCTTCGCAGTATTCTAAACTGCGAGTCCATATATTACCTTGGAGAAGAGGGTGTAGAAGTAGAGTTAGACAGTGTTCTGAGTGAAGCGCTTGGTAGGAAAACAGCTCTAGTTGTAAACTCAGGCGAGCAAGAGCCGAGTAGAAAGGAGCTGGAGGATGTTAAAGTCATCTGGCCGATTGATATTCCAAGGGGTATTTCTGCAACTGCACTGGCTGGTGTTATTGCATATAAGTTATATCATGCATTAAGGGAAAAGTAGTATAGTGCATCTACATGTCTTCACGTGGTGGATGTAGGTGAGCGCCTATAGACTTAGAGCAACTCTACCAAGTAGGGGTATTGAGGAGGTTAAGGACAGATACGACGTTATAGTTGTTGGCGGGGGGCCTGCTGGTCTATCAGCTGCACTGTACTCAGCTAGGTATGGATTAGATACATTAGTTGTAACAAAGACTATTGGTGGAAATGCATCCATCGCACCAGTAGTGGATGACTATCTCGGAATACCTGATGTAACGGGGGCAGAGCTAGTTGATAGATTTGTTAGACACGTTAAGAAATACGGTGTACCAATAGTAGCTGACGAGGTGGTTGATCTCTATAGAAACCCCAGCGATCGTGTTTTATGGTGTGTAAAACTAAGGAGTAGAAGAGACATCTGCGCCTACGTTGTAATACTAGCAATGGGTAGTGAGAAGAGGAAACTGGGTGTACCAGGCGAGGATTCACTAGTGGGTAGAGGAGTATCCTACTGTGCTACGTGTGATGGCCCATTCTTTAAGGATAAAGTAGTTGCTGTTATTGGTGGTGGGAACTCTGCTTTTACAAGCGCACTGTATTTAAGCAATATAGCGAGTAGAGTTTACTTAATACACAGGAGGGAGTCTTTCAGGGCATTCAATACATACATAGAGGCAGCCAAGAAAAACCCAAAAATAGAGATCCTCACCAACACTATTGTAAAGGAAATCATAGGTAGGGAGAAAGTAGAAGCCTTAAGAATAGCCAATACAAAGACAAATGAAGAAAGAATCATAGAGGTGAACGGGGTATTCGTAGAGATCGGTACAAATCCACCAGTCGAATTCTTCAGGAAAGTGGGGATTGAGGTTGATGAAGAGGGTAAAGCTGTAGTTAAAACAGATATGAGTACAAACCTACCCGGAGTCTATGCAGCAGGAGACGCTGCTGGAGGACCACGCAAGTATAAATTCGAGCAGATCATCACTGCAGCAGCCGAAGGCGCTATTGCAGCTGACGCGGCTGCAAAGTACATTATAAATATTAAATCTCAGAGATAATCATGTGGTCGTAAGCCCGAGGAATAGAAAATTTAAACCCTTGTAATACCTAGTATATAAAGCAGGGGCCCGTAGCTCAGCCAGGTAGAGCGCCCGGCTCATAACCGGGTGGACCGGGGTTCAAATCCCCGCGGGCCCATGAATAATTACTCATCTATGTACCGTACTTCCACGAGGATAAGTATTCACGCTGCCTTTCTGTCAATTCATCTATTTCAATACCCATGGCTTCTAGCTTAAATTTAGCAACTAGCTCATCTAGTCCCCATGGTAGTTTCATCACCGTCTTAGATAGCTTCCCTCTGTTTTCTAAGAGATACTTTACCGCTAGGAATTGATTGGCAAAGCTCATATCCATCACCTCGCTTGGATGCCCTTCAGCAGCAGCTAGATTCACTAGTCTACCCTCTGCTAGTAGATATAGTTTCCTACCATCCCTTAGAGAGTACTCTGTAACATTTGGTAAAATCTGTCTCTTGGACACCGATAACTCCTCGAGGTCTGGTATCCAGATCTCGACGTTGAAGTGGCCGGCGTTCGCGAGTATTGCTCCATCCTTCATTTTCTCGAAATGCTCCCTCCTAATAACTGCGATATTACCTGTTGCAGTGATAAAGATGTCTCCAATTCCAGCTGCTTTATCCATGGGCATTACTTCGAACCCATCATAGACTGCTTCAAGAGCCCTCACGGGGTTTACCTCGGTCACTATAACTCTCCTAGCTCCAAGACCCCTAGCCCTCATCGCTATGCCTCTACCAACCCATCCATACCCAGCAACCACGACGACTTTGCCGGCTACAAGTATATTTGTCGACCTCATGACTCCATCAAATGTACTCTGCCCCGTGCCATACCTATTGTCAAAGAGGTACTTTGTATACGAGTCGTTTACAGCTATAACGGGGTATAGTAGTAGTTTACTAGTCTCTAGTGCCTTTAATCTATTAACACCCGTTGTTGTTTCCTCTGTTCCACCAATAATGCCCCCAGCAATATCTCTATACTTCTCATGTAGTAAAACGTGTAGGTCTCCGCCATCATCAATCACTATATCGGGTTTACTCTCAGCCACTCTACTTATACACCAATAATACTCCTCACTACTCTCCCCGCGCCAGGCATATACGTGAATACCACGCATAGCCAACGCAGCAGCTACATCATCCTGGGTTGAAAGGGGATTACTAGCTGCTAAGTAGACATCAGCCCCAGCTTCTATAAAAGACAGTGCAAGTACCGCTGTCTCCTTGGTGACATGTAGAACAGCACCTATCCTCACACCACTCAGTGGCTTTAAACCACTATACTTCCTCCTTAGAAGCATTAATACAGGCATGTTTCTCTCAGCCCAGGCTATCTTAAGCTCCCCGCCTCCAGCTAGAGACAAGTCTCTAACTCTAAACTCCACGTAGACCACCAATAGGAGGATACAATCCAGCACTATAAATAGTCTTAAAGCAGTGAAGAACCATGGTGTAGCTCATTGGAGAAGACCGAGAAACCACCATATAGTGTATTATTTAAAAACACTATTAGGGAGAAGCCGTGGTTATTCATTATTGCATATTATATATATAGCTACCCTGGCCTATCAATAGAGGAGTTGAAGAACACTTCTGGTTTGAAAATAGATGTAGTTAAGCGAGGTGTTTGGTGGCTGAAGAAGGTGGGAGTAGTCGAGGAGAGGAATAATAAATACTATATTTCAACCACGTACTCTAAGGCGTTGGAGTCTACAATACTGAATACATGTAGACTAGGAGACACATTCATACTCCTCCTCGATGAAGTCTACATCGTCTACCGGGTTACGAGTGGTAGGATCCAGTACTGGTCAATACCGCTTAAGTACTACGAGGAGATTGCATACTATGAGAGAGCAACCAGCGGCTCATACACACTAAGCAATATTGCCCAAATACTAGGCGTAGACTTGGGAACCGCGAAGAAAGTACATAGACTCATTGATTTAATTAAAAAGTGTTGGCAACGCTCGAATAAATGAACAATATAGTTCCAAACAAGTACTCACGCATAAAAACCCATATTGGTTTTATAAACCCTTGTTGTAATCAGCAATTTAGAGTATTCGCATAGGGTGTTGCTTATGGGTAAGGTGAGGCCTAAACTAGTTAAGAGAATTGCAAGGGAGCTTTTAAGTAAGTACCCAGAGTTGTTTAAGAGAGACTTCGAGCACAATAAGAAAGCTGTATCAATGCTCACTATTATATCCTCGAAGAAGCTTAGAAACCAAATTGCAGGCTACATTACACACCTCCTCGCGATTGAAGCGCGGAGGGAGAAGAGAGTGGAAGTTGTTGAGGAAGTGAGTGAGGCTAGTGCTTAAATACACTGTTGAAAATGGACGTGTAAGGGTTTTCCTCGACTGGAGGAATACCATTGTAGAAGTCTATGTGTACTCCTGTGAGAACTACACAGGGGATTTAAAGAGGGAGGTGGAGTATAGGGGGGTTAAGCCCGAAGACCCGGTAGCTATAATACCGTGTAGTACTATTGAAAACCCCCTTCAATTGATCCAGGCTGCCTTATTCTACAAAGTCTACTCGGGTAGATTCAAGAGATTTAGAAATCAAGGCTTATTAATAGCGATGCTCGCTATGGGGTTGACTCAAATAAGTAGTGTTGTCGAGTCTATTGGGAGAGAGATCGAGAGTGGATCTAGATACTACCTACTCGGAGTAGATCGTGTTCCATCGAATACTTCGATGTGCAGTGTAATTAATCCTATAGAGGGAGTAAATGCGAGGACATTGAAGCCGCTTGTAAAAAACACTAGGCTTCTCATATCACTGCTTTAACTACCACTCTTCTTCCCACTCCTCTTCCTCCCACTCCTCCTCTTCCCACTCCTCCTCCCATTCCTCTTCTAGCCACAACTTCAACCCACATCCCCTAATCCACGTTATAACCAGTGACTTATAAATATTTACTAGGAGGAAGAGAGTATACTCCTATACGAGTATCGTGTGTAATAATAATCCTAGCGATATAAATTGAATAGGTGTGAAACTTTGCAGTCAACACCCAGCTCTATTAAACTCACTCAGAGTATGGGTCCAAAAATACTTGTCACTCTCGGTCCCTCTACAAGCTCAATAGATGTAATTCGGGAGATGATTAAGCAGGGGGTCTCCGGTTTCAGATTAAACTTTGCATTTGGAACTCCTGAAACATGGAGTAGCTACATCAAGTATGTTCGTGAAGCCTCAAGTGCATTAGATACCGTGGTATCTATAATTGGTGATATTCCAGGGCCACAGGTTAGAACTACAGGGGTTGAGTCAATTAGCTTAAGCAAAGACGATATCGTGGTTGTAACGTATGTAGATCTAGCTGACGAGTATAAGAGACTCGGGAAAGTGATTCCCGTTGATCGAAGGGAGTTATTTGAAATACTCCAGCCAGGGGACACTATACTCTATGGAGATGGAGAAGTCGAGTTGAGAGTGATCGAGGCAAGCGTTGATCACGCGAAGTGCATCACCGTGAACCCAGGTGTTTTAAAACCAGGTAGAAAAATAGTTGTCCCCGGGAAGGAGCTACCAACCAGTTTTCTATCAACCAGGGACATTGAGTTAATTAAATATGCATGTAGTGAGGATCTAACATACATAGCGCTAAGCTACGTGAGGAGCGAAAAAGACGTCTTATTTGTAAGAGATCTACTAAGGCAGTTCAAGTGTAATATAGGCTTAATCTCCAAGATCGAGACACCTGGTGGACTAAGAAACGCAGAGAAGATCGCCGAGGTGTCCGACGCTCTACTTGTTGCGAGAGGTGACTTAGGAGTTCACTTCCCAATAGAATCAATTCCATTGTTACAGGATCGAGTGGTTCAGGTAGCGGTTAAACACGGAGTACCAGTAATAGTAGCTACTGATGTATTAGAATCCATGATTGAAAGTAATAGGCCGAGTAGAAGCGACGTTGTGGGACTATACAACATTGTGTATAGTCTAGTGGATGCAGTCTTACTAACTAATGAAACAAGCATTGGGAAATACCCTGTCGAAGCAGCGAAGTGGGCTAGAGTAATTATATCGACGGCCCTAAGCAACATGCAACACGTACTCGTCGAGGAGTTTAGAAGAAAGATTTCAAGTGAGTCCCTAATAGAGAAGTATGCTCAGGGCTTAATTCACCTAGCGGAGAGTCTTGGAGGAGCAATCATAGTGTACTCGAAGACAGGGCGCATGGTTCCACTACTATCGAGGCATAGACCCCTCACACCCGTATACATTGGGAGTTGGAGTAGAAAACTAATGGAGAGAGCAACTATATACTATGGTTTAAACCCAGTAGACTTATCCAGTAAACTAAGCGAGACTGTAGACTACGAGAGGGGAGTCGAGGAAGTATATAGTAAACTCAGAGACCTCGGAGTCATTAAAATAGGAGATATCGTGGTAAAGTCCTATTCTAAACCCGTGGTCAACCAACACGAGATCAGGGTTGAAGTAGTTGTATAGAGCCGCCGGCGGGATTTGAACCCGCGTCCACCGGCTCTCTCGACTCCGGTTAATACATCCATACGAGGCCGGCGCTCCACCGGGCTGAGCTACGGCGGCCCATAAAAACATTATTAAATAGGGGATTTTAGTTTTTAGTTCCTATGGTTTCCTCGACTGCTTTAATAGCTTGAGAAGCCATTTCTCTCATAACGATGTATGGGTCTTTCGCCTTGACTATGGCTGACGCCACGAGGACCCCGATAGTCCCTAGTTTTATAGCTATGTACACGTCTTCTCCACTAGAGATCCCTGCTCCGGTGAGGACTTTTACACTGGGGTTTACTCTATTAATGAGGCTTACACTGCTCGTGATAACCTCGGGCTTAGCCTTACTAACACTAATACCAGTGCCAATGAGCTCGGGTGGCTCTACAGCCACCATGTCGGGGTTTAGTAGGGCTATTGCTCCACCAGTCTCTGGTACATCCGCACACGCTAATACCTCTAATCCAAGCACGTGGGCCTTCTTAACTAAGTAGTTGATATCAGCTAGCTTTAACCTATGCTCACTGTGATTAATTATTAATCCATGAACACCAAGCTCCTTCAACCCCTCTAATGGAATATACCCCGTAATAGCGCCTGGCTCCAGGGGGTCAGCGTGCTGGGCATAAACCTTCACACGCGTATCACTAACCTCCATGAGTACTCTATAGAGCTCTGTAAATGGAGGGGCTAGTATTAAATCCACGTCGAATTCCTCAATAACTCTCTTAGCAGCCCTTGCAATCTCCAATGCGTGTTTTCCAAAGCTATGGGGGTAGTAGGCCTTATAGTTAACTACTATTATTGGACGCATATACAACCCCGAGTCAATGGAGTCTAGGAGTAGGGGAGAAAAAAGAGATTAGGATACGTGCTCTTTCTTCACGACTTTATATGCATCTTCTGCTTTAACGAATCTATCCTTTAGCTTCCGCATTACATCGGGTAGAGTAGTATACTCCATCTCCTCGGGTCCAAGCCTGTGAGGCATGAATGGTCCATGCCTCCTCATATACTCCGCTATAAGCTGCGCCAGCCTCCTCGTCTCATCGTATGCTACATCATCAAATAAGTCCACGGGGCCAATCAACCTACCCTTATTGATATTCCACCCGAGTGCTATCACGCGTGGAGGTCCATCAAACCTAGTGACTTTAGCATACCTCAACGGCACAGGCATTAATGGACCGTAGTGACTACCCCTCATCCAGCCGGCAACGAGGTGTGGAAATGCAAATGCCTCGAGTATTTCCCCAACAGCTGGTAATCCATGCTGTGCTCTCACAATAGCAACTGGGTCGTCTTTACCTACATACCTACCTGCAATTAAGTTTAGTCTCTCAACGCTTACAACCGCGGATAGTAGGTTATCACTCTTCCTATAAACCCTTCTAATTACAAATCTACCGGTTGTTCCAATCAATGCAAGTATATCATACATCTCCTCAGGCGAATTCAATAATACATTCTTACCCTCCATTACATCATATACTTCAAATATAAAGCCATCATGCATTTTAGGATCTATTACCAAGCCAGCAGTATTGAATGGATCCGCGAAAATCCTAAAGATTGGAAGATTAAATGCACCAGGCTCTGTTTTATCAGCATGAAACGTCACAACAGGCTCTGAAACCCTCTCCTCCATCTCTAACTCAGCTACGCCAGGGCCAAGCCCTCTTACATTCCCAGAGAATGCTTCTGAGAGCAAGTCTTGTCCGGCAGCATATAGCTTCAACTCACGGGCTACCTTAGCAGCGGCTTTAAATGCATCCCAAGCAAGTCCATGTATGTCGGGGTTGTCAGGGCCCTTAGTGTGAGTCATTATTAATTGTAAGTCGTCTCCAACGTTTGCAACGTAGAAGTCTATTATCAACCCCTTCTGCTTGGCTTCAGCCAGGATCTTCGTGGCTGTTGCCATTTGATCGGGGTGAACCATGTGGTGTCCCGCTATACTCCCAATATCTGCTTTTATTACGGATAGAGTTATTCTCTCACTCATAGAGCTACACCCATTTTTACAAATACGTGTTAATGGCTTATAAGCTTTTATGGGAGGATAGAGTGTTGAGCATTGATGTAATTAATGTAAAACTAGTCAATAGCGAAGTAAACACCACGTTGCTTCTGCTCTCTATCAAGTACAGAGCCTGGCTTATTAATCCTAGGCCTCCCAGCATCGGGGTCTCTGCGCACTGTGATATCAAGGTTTTTCAACAAGTGGTTCAATCCCTCGCGGATCTCCATTGGCCTAGTAGACCTACCACTAACTGATGGAATACCCCAGAAAACCATTACTCTATCACTAACATATGTCTGAAGCAATAAGTCATGTTCAACCACAATAGCTGCCTTATGCTTCTCCTCTATAATTCTCCTAATAACCTTCGCAACACTAATTCTCTCCTCGACATCGAGGTAAGCCGAAGGCTCGTCGAGGAAGTATAGATCAGCCTCTCTCGCAAGGGAGACAGCGACTGCTAGTTTTTGCAGTTCACCACCACTAAGCTCGTCGACTCTTCTATCAAGTAGTCTATTAAGCTTTAATCTCTTCACGAGCTCTATGTATAGCCAAGAAGTTGGATCAACTGCTAGCTGTGAAGCAGCCTTTAAATTAGCTAGTACTGTTTCCTCTTGGAACAAACTAGGAGAGACCTCCTGTGGCTTCACACTAACATTTGAAGCAGATATCAATACATCACCACTAGTAGGCTTCAACTCCCCGCTCAATAACTTAATAAATGTCGTCTTGCCGATTCCATTGGGTCCAATAACCCCTACAACCTCTCCAATATAGACTTCACCACTCTCCACACTCAACTTGAAACCACTCGATGGATACTCGAACTCCATACTCCCCCATGCGAGGATAGGGTATGGATTCTCCTCTCTAGCCTCACCCTTCAACGTCACTCTAAACTTTATTTCATAATCCCTAATCCTCATGTTCTCCGCTGGTAGATAACCCTTTAAATAGTGGTTTATACCAACTCTAGTACTATAAGGCTTTGAAACAACTCCGTAGACACCTGGTTCTCCATAAATAGCCACTATATTGTCCGTTATGTAGTCTAGGATCATTAAGTCGTGTTCAACCACTACAACATAGTTTAACTCGGGCTTAGTAAATTCACTAATAACCCTGGCAACTCTAACTCTCTCCTTGATATCGAGGTAGCTACATGGCTCGTCGAAGAAGTATGCATTCGCATTCTTCAAGAGAACAGCTGATATTAGTAGCTTCTGTAGTTCCCCACCACTAAGTTCACTCACTTTCTTATTTAAAATATTCTCTAATCCCATCGCCACTACAACGTCTTTAAAACCACCTACTTCATCTGCACGCATCAATAGCTCTCTAACAACACCCTTGAGCAGGTGTCTAGCTTGCTCAATATACTGGGGCTTTATAACAGCTTTTACTTCGCCACTGGATAACTTGGATAGATAAGCCTGGACTTCAGTCCCCCTGAACAACCTGATGACTTCATCCCACTCGGGTGGATCATTGATCCTCCCTAAATTAGGCTTTAACTGACCAGATAAGATCTTTATGCTTGTTGACTTACCGGCACCATTTTGACCAATAATACCCAGCACCTGACCCCTCCTAGGTGCTGGGAGTCCATATAGTTTAAACATGTTTTCTCCATACCTATGAACTAGGAACTTCTCGTATTCATCTGGTAGGTTCACTATGGAGATTGCGTGGAATGGACACTTCTTTATACATATACCGCAGCCAACGCAAATATCCTCGTATATAACAGCCCTCGACTTATCCTCGGATAGGTCAACAGCCTTCTTCCTCCTACTCCTATTAATAGGGCAAAACCTAATACACTCTAAATTACACCTACTCGGCTTACAGTAGTCTCTATCTATAACAGCAACTCTAACCAAGGTGAAAGCACCCTAGAGACAAATACTCCCAATGTGAATTATATGGATAAAAACACCCAATTACATAGTAAAACCATGGATGAAGAGTGGTGACGGCACTGAGTAGTGAGGAGTAAACCAGTCTGACAACTACTCCTCCGACTCCTCCTCTTTCTCAAACTCCTCTAGGAATATCTCATAGAACTCACTAAGCATTTCACGCTCCTCAGGTGAGAGCTTCCTCTCCTTGGCTTCACCCGCAACAGCTGTTGCAACCCTCTTATTCGCTTCAACCTGGTATGTAACACTATACTTCCTACCCTCCTTCTCCTTAACCTCTACTTCATAGCCACACCTACTACACTTCATATATATCTTCCCATCCCTCCTAACAGGCGTCATTATCGAGCCACACTTCGGGCAGAACTTGACCATTAAACCACCACACTAAAAAACACTACCATTAATATGGTTGATTAGAGGGTTATAAACTAATCGCTAGAGGAGAGCGGAGAATTATTCAGAACGGCACCCGATCCCAGCTCGGAGCGGCTGCGAGGCCTCGCGGACCTCACCGCCACTCCGACGTGGCCGGCTTAACTTCCGGGTTCTGACGAGACCGGGTGTTGCCCGGCCACTATGGCCGGGTCGGGTGCCTTATGGGATTATTGCTTCGGGGTTTTTAAAGTTTATCTCTTGGTTTTCTCTATGGAGTATATAGCCTTGATCTTTAAGTTTCCCCCGCAGGATGGGCATTTTCCCTTAACTAATCCAATGAAGTCTCCTGGCTCGAAGTCTCTCTCTACGTTTAAACCACACTTTGTGCAGACTAGTGTTTCCCTAGTGTATGTGATTGATCTCTTGGGTCTTCTAGAGTATAGATCGTAGATCATGTATACTATTATAATAATCAGCACCACGAGCCACGCGAAGTCAGTTAATTGAAGCGTGTGTAGAGGCATTTGCAACACCTCAGCCGGGTATACCCATAGTGTTCCCTATTCCAGCAATTACTATTGTTGCATTTGGTGGAGTCAACTCCTCTATCATTCTCTCAATTAGAATAGATGCCCTCTCGCAGGCTTCAACAATATCCTTCTTCATAGTGGTAATGGCCTCTTTCAAATCCATCTTCACAACGAGAGCTCTCAGAGGTATATTGTACTTAGTTGCAGCTCTCTCAATAGCGATTTTCTCGGGCCCAGGGTCGCCAATAGCCGCACCAACACCCTCCGATATAGAGCCAGTCTCCTCACCCTCTAGCTTTAAGGAGGCGTCAATAGTTATAATTAAGTTGATACTCCCCTTCAAGTCCTCTACAATTCTACTTATTACTGCACCAGGGTGACCAACGTTGCTACCAGGTCCCTCAGCCTTTACCAGTATTAAGCGCCTACCCTTATAGTATGCTTCTACAACACTAGTATCATCTATAACCCTCCTCGACTTAACCTCACTCCTCTCGATTAAATTATACACTACGAGTGGCCCCGCACCATCACCCACTGGTTTACCATACATGAATGAATCTAGTGCTTCGTGGTATGTATATGCAATCCTCATTACCTGGGGCATGAGGTACTCTAACTGCATAATCAATATAAAGTTGTTTTCACGCTCGCCAATTAATAGATAGTGCCTTATAACCTTGTACACTATGTTTAATGCAGCTACAATAGACAGCGAGGATTCTATAAGAGACAACTCGTGTCTACCTAGAGATGGCAAGTGACTAGACACTATTTTCCTAACACTAGCCTCTGTAGTCCTCAACAAGTGATCCATTCTCTTAATGATGTCCACAGGCTCGATCTCAACGGGCTCAATAGTGAAGAACTCTATAACCCTCTCTATAATAGCCTCTGGCACTTCAACACCTAGATTTCGAAGCATACTCCTAGTCTTAGCCTTATCCTCCTCGAGTAAACTACGAATAGTGTTTAGCTTAGTCCTTATATCAAAAACCCATAGCTTCAATTGAATCCGTTGATTCAACCCCGTAATCAATAGTATGAACAACAATATCCATATAAGCTGAATAATCGTAGATACATCCATTACCTAAATCCCCAGACATCCGTGAACAAGGATTAGGAAAAAAGACAATTTAAACATATCCCTCCCATTGAGACAGTATAGTGGACCGGCCGGGATTTGAACCCGGGACCTCCGCCTCTCTTCGACCCCGGTACACCATGGGACCATGCAAGGGCGGCGCTCTTCCAGGCTGAGCTACCGGCCCACCATGTAAAATACTAGTATCTTATAGGGGGTTTAAAATAAAACCCGTAGTACCTAATCCACTACCTCGTTACTCTAGCAGACTTCAACTCCTCGAGCAACTTCAACGTCTCCTGCGAGGAGAACAGTCTCCTCTGTATACCCCCAACAAACTCGACTAACGCCTCTGCCGTGGCTTTCTTTAAGTCTAGTGGGTGTAGTCCACCACTAGTGTATAGGGATTCAAGCTCCTCGATACTTGTTATGTCTAGTGCTCCTCCATATTCGGGTGGGCGCTCAACGTGTAGAGTGAAGCCTGGTTGCTGGAACAATAAGTACTTATTGATCTCCACCACCGGGTTGAACTCCGCAATTCTCGGAGGGCAATAAGCCTTCATAACCTTGCCCCTAATCTCCTCGGGTGAGTCATGGAGAAATATAGCTGTCTCCGGCTTACTCTTACTCATTTTAACCTCCACTAGTATCTCGTCGACCTCTCCACGCTCAACAATCCTCTTCTTAGCGGGGCCTAGAAGACCTGATACCACAGGGGTGTGTATTGCAATCGGCTTCTTAACACCAAGCTTCTCAGCAATATCCCTCGCCAACATATGTGCTTTACGCTGATCTAGCCCACCAAGAGCTATGTCGAGGTCTAAGTAGAATATATCCGTTACCTGCATTAGTGGATAAATGAGCTTCGAGAAGTCTGTTTCAGCCTCATCCACCGTTCTACCCATTACTGTGAGGGCTCTCCTAACCCGGGCAAGTGTTGTTTTCTTAGCAGATCTCAGCAGTAAACCCCAGTAGTCTTTATCGCTAACCAACTCCTCGGCATCTACGAAGTGCACTCTACTAGTATCCACGCCTATGGCTTCAAGAACCCTCCTAGTATACCTCGCAGCCTTCCTAATGAGCTCTAAATCCCCTCCAAGCTTGTCGTTTATGTAAGCGTGCCATGTTGCCTCTAAAACATAGAAGTCTACCCCGGCCTCCACAAGATCCTTCACTTTATACATCCACACAAGCCAGCCAATGTGGACAAGTCCACTTGGCTCGAAGCCTATGTAGCCACGTGGCTTGGGGTTACTAGCTAGAAGCTCCCCGAGCTCCTCTCTCGTTACAACCTCAACAGTGTTACGTAACACCTTATCTAACTTCTCCTCAACATCCATCCCAAGTCCTCTCTAGGGATAAGTAATAGACTCACCAGGGTTTAATACAACGACTTTAACACCGTACTTCTCCTCGACGATCTTCTTAAATACATATGGATCGGCCTTAATCAAGGGGAAGGTATTGTAGTGCATTGGTATAACGAGTTTTGGCTCTAGTAATTCAACTGCTTTAACAGCCTCTCTAATACCCATTGTGAAGTGGCCGCCAATAGGTAGCAACGCTACATCCGGGGAGTAGAGCTCCGAGATAAGGCTCATTTCACTGAATAACCCAGTGTCTCCAGCGTGGTATAAACTCAAATCCCTACCCCTAACGACTACCCCAACTGGTGCACCCCTAGTACTCGAGTGGAGTGCAGGTGTAAGCACTACCTCAAGATCTGGTATTCTCAAAGCCCCTCCAATATTGCCTCCAATAGACTCTAATCCCTGCTCCTCCGCGTATAGTGCCACCTCGTAGACGCCAACTATCTTTCCCCCCGTCAACCTAGCGATCTCTATAGCATTTCCCAAGTGATCCCCGTGATCGTGTGTAACGAATATGTAGTCGATCCTCCTACCCTTGAAATCCCCTGGTTTAACGGGGCTCAGTGGGTTCTCAGCCCATGGATCAATCAAAATACTCTTCTCTCTCCCATCAATACCCAGTAAAGTAACCTCGAAGAAGCTGTGTCCATAATACTTAATTACACCCATAAACCCCACCAACCCCTCTACATGGATATATGAGATGCCATTATTATTTTCTCACTAGTGGAGTATTAATAAAGGTGAATCAATCGTGCTGAGTGATGAAGAAATAAAGAAGCTACTAAAGGCCGGCGATATAGCGAAGAGGGCTTTCTCCATAGCGGAGAAAATCGCGAAGCCTGGTGCACGACTACTAGATGTTGCCGAGAGAATTGAGAGGTATATTATGGAGCTGGGGGGAGAGCCAGCCTTCCCAGTCAATATTGGTGTTAACCATATAGCTGCACACTACACTCCTACACCGAGCGATAGCTCAGTAATCCCCGACGACTCCATTGTTAAGATTGATCTAGGCGTTCACGTCGATGGATACATTGCAGACTCCGCTATAACACTATACTACAACCCCATCTATGAGCCACTCGTAGAGGCTTCAAGGAGAGCACTAGAGAAAGCCATTGAAGTCGTTAAACCAGGAGTGAGAGCCTCGGAGATTGGTAGAGTCATCGAGGAGACTATAAAAACCCATGGCTTTAAGCCAATAAAAAACCTTTCCGGGCATGGACTCGAGAGATACACTATTCACAGTGGAGTAGTTATTCCAAACTACCACGACCGCTTAAACCTCTACAGAATTAGAGAGGGGGTTTACGCATTAGAGCCATTTGCCACTAGTGGAGCTGGATTAGTAGTCGAGGGGAGTCTCGTCACAATATACGCATTGAAACCTACGAGTAGAGCACTACCGGGGTCTACTCGCACTCTCTACGAGAGGATCTATGGTTCTAGGAAAACACTCCCATTCACACCAAGATGGTTTATTAAGAACCCCATTGATGAGGAAGCAGTTGCTAGGGGGTTAATGGAGTTGAGGAATTTGAAGCTACTATTAGAGTACCCAGTGTTGATTGAGAAAGAGAAAGCACCTGTATCGCAGTTTGAACACACAGTTGTAGTTACTAGTAGAGAGGTATTAGTTACAACATTGTGAAGTCTGTGTGGAAGGGTATTTATTGAAAGCTAGTAGGGGGATTTTATAAAAAATATTTACTTAGATCTCTCCTCGACAACGATCATTGTTACAGTAGTCCTTATATCGGGGAGCTTCCTGATCTTGTTTGTAACAATCTCTCTAATCTTCTCGAGAGCATCAGTCTCTACTTTAACGACGAGGTCGTATGTTCCATAAACTATGTAAGCCTCCTTCACCTCGGGGATCTTCATTAGTTCATCCATAACCTTACTCTCAGACCCTATCTCCGTCTGTATTAGTATTATTGCGGATTTCTTTGCTTCAGGCATTTCTTCCCCCATATATTGATTTCTCAGGGGGATATAATAAGCTTAATCAATGATGATTAATTGGTGGATTAATGAATCAACCGAGAATAATGGTTATTCTCTACAGAGAGGATGATCCAGGTAAAAACACCGCTTTAAAACTCATTAAGATGGGTTTAGCGACTAGAGTTAGTAAGAGTAGTGTAAGAGGCTACCCCATAGTCTTAAACCCCTACTCCAACACCTACCTTGGCCCATGGCATCGAGAACAATTAATAAAACAGGGCTTACTAGTACTAGATGCGAGCTGGAGGAGGCTATCGCCTAGTAGATTTAAAGACATAAGGGGACTCCACACTAAGCTACCGCCACTACTCCCCGGAAACCCCGTGAATTATGGTAAGCCATGTATACTCTCGAGTATAGAGGCAGTGGCTGCAGCACTATACATAACTGGACTCATAGAGCTATACAGTAGAATACTGGGACTATACAAGTGGATGAAGACATTCCATGATTTAAACAAAGAACTACTCCAGGAATACTCAAAGACGAGGACACCGGAGGAACTAGAAGAATTAATAATCCAGTACTGGGAGACAATAAACCCATGCATACAAGTAGAGGGAGAAGGGGCTGGGACATAACCCGTGTTCAGTCAAACCGCATTCGTCTAAGCGGCCCACACCGGTCGCGCGGCACCTCACACCGGAACCGGGCCTTGCACCACGCGGGACGGCCGTTTCAACGCCTCCACCACGGTCCTCACCCGTTTAAAGCCCCCGTCACCGGGGGCATGGCGGGGTCCTCGCCACACCGTGGTGGCCGTACCGTTTCTGCGCCGTTGCCACGGGGACTGCCCGTGCCCCTTACGGGGCCGCGTCGCCGCGGGGTGCACGGAGTTTCCTCACCCTTCACAATTGATCCGGGCGTGAGCGGTGTCCCAGCCCCCTTGCATACTATATTAAAACCCCCTTATTTACAGCGCCTTGTGTTCTTGTTGTCTAGTTGCAGTCGAGGGGTAGAACTCCCCGGTTTATTACAAATGAACAGCCACATAATCCCCCACCCCTAAAATTCAACTAGAAAAGTACTTAGAATCCTAGTAGAGAAATAGCAGTATTGGGGGCAATACATATTGATTAAGTACAGTATAATGTAGTTAATGTGTATGATCAATTCCTTTATACAAACTATTAATAGCAGTATATTAGTTCTTCACTATAATGAATACTAGATTCATCGACTCCACTGGAATTTGAGGGGTCGGGGTTTTTGGTTTTTCTGGAGTTGCGTCTTAGGGGTGTAACTCCCCGGTTTCAACACGGGTACTAGTGATGGCGCACCGCGGGGCTTCCATGGTAGACTTGCATTTGAGGGGTGGAACCGGGGTGTTTCTCTGCGTGGTTACCCATATAAGTATCTCATGTGATTTTAGCTTACTGGGTGTTTTAGATTGGGTGGTGAGAGAACTATTGTGGTTTCATCTAAGCCTATTAGAGAGTACTTAATTGATGTTGCAATGTTCTTCCAGGAGGGTGTTGATGTCGTTGTCATTAAGGGGTATGGTAGGTTTATTAGTAGAGCTGTTGACTTGTATAATGCCATTATGGATAAAATGAGGGATAGTGTTGAGTCTCAGGGTGTTTTAATTGGTAGTGAGGTTGTTCAGGGCAGGGTTAAACCCTACATTGTCATCAAGGTGAAGAAGAGGTATTAGCCCCTCTACTAGTCCATACGCTGCAAGGTGTGTTAAAACCCCTCTAACCCCCTCTACACCTGTTAAATCACCCCTTGTAATAGCGTCGATAGTCTCCTCCATCCTCCTAGTCACCTCTACTGAAACCAAGTCTGGGTAGTTTAACTTCAAGTACTCGTAGACCTCTACACCGCGCCTTGTTGGTACAAGCTTCCCCTGCTTCCTCGACTCGACTACGTATCCATGCCTCTTAATACTACTAATGATCTTCGAGTACGTACTAGGCCTCCCAATGCCCAGCCTCTTCATCAGCAAGACTACTTCGCCGGAGGTGTATAGTGGTACTCTACTCGAGTCATAGACTTCCACCCCTGATACCCCGATGGATGCCTCACCAGCCTCCCTCAGGGACTCGTAGACTCTTACTGGTTGGACTTTGTTGAAGCCGTCTTCTACGATACTAGTGTATAGTTCTAGCGACCCCAGTTCTCTACTACCAGCGTAGACTCTAAATAGTGCCTTGGTGGCTTTAAACGGCTTCATTTGACTAGCTATAAACCTCTTGAAGATTAATCCATAGAGCTTCAAGTGTAGACTAGTTAGTGGTATGGCGACGGGGATTAACCCCTCGTCGACGGCTTGTACTAGCTCGTCTGGGTCTAGTGGATAGACTGGTCTAATTGCCTCGTGGGCTCCTTGACTGCCCCAGTGGCTTAGTCTAGCGTAACTAGACAAGTTCTTCTTAGTCAAGTAGTCCCGTGCGATTGATAGACCAAGGGAGCTCACGTAGGTGCTGTCTGTTCTATGGTATGTTATGAGGCCGGCTTCGAAGAGCTCTTGAGCGGTCTTCATGGCTACTTCAACACTCAGCCCTATTCTAGCGGCCTCGGCGAGTAGTTCGTCTGTAGTGAATGGGGGTTTGGGTGGGACCTCGACTAAGTCCTCTCTCTCCTTGACTAGCTTGATTTCCTTGGTTGACTTCAACTCCTCGATTAACGCGGTGTTTGACTTATCTATGCATGTGGAGAAGTATAGGTCTCCGAGTTCTCTTAGTCTAAAGACTAGTTTCCTACACTTGTTTTCAACGTGTTCTCTATACCTATCAATGATTAAACCAAGGACTGGTGTTTGGACTCTACCGGCGCCTAGGTTTCTACTATTGTAGAGTACTTGTAGTCTACTACTCAGGGAGAACCCTACTAGTCTATCTAGAATCCTCCTATACATCTCGGCCTCGACTAGGCGTGTATTGATCTCCCTTCTACGCTCCATGGCCTTTAGGAGCTCGCTTAGAGTGATCTCGTGTAGTTCAATCCTCCAAATACTCTGGTTTACGGGCTTAATAGAGGCGTATACGTCGAAAGCTATTTTCTCGCCCTCGATATCGGGGTCTGTAGCTATGTAGACTTCATCGACTTCGCTCGCTAGTTTACGCAATACCTCGACAACGTACATGGAGTCTGTGTATGCCACACTACCACATCTAGGGCACTTGTCTTGGTCGATGAACTGTGTTCCGCAGACTCTACACTTCCTAATACTCGAGTAAACGGGGTTTACAACGTCATCCCCGAGGATAACCCCGTAAACCCCGACTCCACTGTCTGTTGTTAAGTCGTAGATATGCCCCCTTGTAGCGACGATGTTGAATTCCACTACCTCCTGGACTATCTTCGCTGGTATAGTGTAGATACTTATATCCCTCACTCTCCTCGCGATGGGTCTACCAAAGAACCTTGCAATAGTCTTGGCCTTTGTAGGGGATTCAACGACTAGTAGTATAGACTTGTACTTCAACTCGCTCCTCTCTCTGCCGCTACGAGTGGACTCGATGAGGTCTAGCTCCCTGGATAAATCAACATCACTCAGCCTCCTAAACTCTAGTTCTCTATTAAAAGACTTCATTCTCTCCTCAAGCCCCCTGACAGTGTTTTCAAGGTGTTTGAACTCTGCGATAACCGAGAATCCATGAGTCATAGTGTTCCCTACTAGTCTACTAGTTCTACCAGAGGCCTGTATGTAGGTCATTGGGTCCGGTATTAGCGCCGAGTAGTGTTCTCCACTCTTAACTAGAGTTATTGTTCCAATGGTTAAAACCCCTTCTCTATCGAGAATAGCCTTGGTTTTCTCAACTGCTTGTTTATAGACACCCTTGATCTCCCCGTAAATCCCCGCGAGCCTCTGAATACTAGCTATAGACTCCTCGGGGATTTTACCCGCTAGGCACAGCCCCAGTATCCTCTTCTCGGATGGCGAGAGAGTGAGTGTTTTCTTCTTCAACTCTACAGCGGTCTTCCGGAGCGAGTGATCGTTTAATACATTTGCAACCTCCATGAGAGTTCTAGTCAACATATTGATCTTTGCTAGGAAGGACTCTAGGGAGACAGTGAATACTGGTGTTCCAAGGAAAACCGCGTACTTGATCTGCAGTGGTGCGTCAAGCCCCCTCACACTCGAGCCGTAGTAGGTTGAGTAGCCTACTAATACATCTACTTTTCCCTCTAGAAACATCGATATGGTCCTGGGATTAGCTCTAGCGACATTATAGCCCTTCTCCTCTAGTCTAGACTTAACTCCCTCAACTACTTCTTCAAATAAACTCCTCAAAGGGTGTCTTGGGGATAAGTAGAGTATGCAACCCCTGCCAAGTTTCTCAATCAGCTTTGTGACTTCATTGATTAACTCACTAGTGGACTCCACGACTAGGTAGCTGTCTAACACGTTTCTACCATATATACTAATCCCCGAGAGATCTATTCGTAGGAGGTCTCGTAGTATCCTCCCCGCTAAACCCCTACTCCTCCCCGTAGCGGATGCCACTATTAATTGACTGCTCTTAGTAGAGGCGATTTCTCTCTCTAGTTCCCCATCTACCTCTAGGTATTCTCTAATAATTTCCTCTGTGTTTCTACCATATGCTTTACTAACCATGAGCCTCCAGAGAATGCTACTCCTCTTTTTTGCCAGCTCTATTGCTTTATCACTGTATCCAAGTAGCTTGATTAAGCTATATGTACTCTTCTCGCTCTTCAATAAGCTATCAACATCATCTACTATCACAATGTCTGGTCTGCAGGATGACACTAAACCATGGTTTTTCAATAGGAAGTGATTTGTAATAACTAGTAGGCTATAGCTACATGTCTTAATCTTCTCTAATACAGCCTTCCTACTCTTCCTACTCCTCGATGAGTCGTAGCAAACCACTTTGTCAGAGCCTAACCCGGCTTTCCCGGCTTGTGCGAGGATTTTACTATACGTCTGTGCTAGTAGGGACTTTGTCGGGGTTACATATAGTACGCACTTACCCCTCATAGAGGCGTATATAGCGTAGACTATGAGTAGTGTTGTCTTACCCACACCTGTCGGCGCGATTAAAACAGTGTTTTCACCCCTCAAAATCCTCCTAATCCAGTGTTTCTGCGCACCCCATGGTTTAAAACCCGTTAACTTCTCGAAGAAGTACTCAAACTCCCCCTCACTCCCCTTCACGAAGTCCATGTAGACGCGTAGAACGCCTCCGTCTCTATCCATGCACTTCTCGCAGACTCCACTATCCACAATACTATCTACACGGGAGTCTCCTCCACAGTGTGGGCAAATGCCCCTATAGATTGGCATAATAGTGTACAATGCTACACCCGTTGAAGCATTGGGAAATCACAGTGTTTTTAAAAGACCTGATTGAGTATTACAACCGAAAGCCTCGCCTATTAAGGCGGGGATGAAATATAAAAGTTTATAAATTCTCTTTGTTTAATTGCCATTGGTGATGAGCATTAAGTATTTTGAGCCATTAGCGATGACAAATAGTCTATGCATAACCCCGAGTCCCGGGAGGGATAGGGGTAATGGGCCGGAGACCCGGCCCGGGATTGAACCC
>JAJHRV010000126.1 GCA_020833525.1 Thermosphaera sp. | reverse complement strand
ACACCTCATTGATACTTACTATACAATATTAGTCAATAGTTAATTAAACCTCATTTAAACCTGGATCATCACGCTGACCTCAGGCTATCCGCTGGCAATCATCGGCTCTGTGAGCCGGGTTATAAATACATAGATCATCACGCATCAGGCCGCCCATCGCATACATCCCCGGCTCGTAAATTAATTATTCAAATGGGGTTATTTATTGATGAGTAGAGGGGGTGGTCTTTGAGGAGAATTATTGCACTACTCACTGATTATGGATATAGGGATCCATACGTAGGTGTTGTTAAAGCTGTGATAAAGTCCATTAACCCCGATGTGGAGATTATTGACTTAACCCACGGGGTGGGGAGACACAGTATTGTAGAGGCCGCAGTATTGCTGGCTGTATCAGCAAGGTACTTCCCCAAGGGCACTATTTTCCTCGTAGTAGTAGACCCTGGTGTAGGGGGCCCGAGGAGGGGTATTGTGGTGGAGACGAGTAATTATATTCTAGTAGGGCCGGATAATGGTTGCTTAACACTACTAGCCGAGGAGGATGGAGTTAAGAGAGTATTCGACATCACTAACTCAAAGTATAGACTCCCAGTGGTATCACACACTTTCCACGGGAGGGACGTATTTGCACCCATCGCCGCTTGGATTAGCCTTGGAGTACCACTAGGGGAACTAGGGGTTGAGATAAAGTACAGTGATCTCAATAGGATAAATATAGAGAAACCCCGAGTACGTCGCGAAGAGAGAGCTATTGAAGCCAGCGTTCTATACATAGATGTCTTTGGCAACGTAATGACAAATATAAAAGCCAATGACTTAATCACCTTAAACCCCAACGTAGGGAGCACCATGCAATTAATAGCCAAGAATAGATCATACAAGTGCACATATGTACCAAGCTTCAGCTGGGTTAGAGAGGGAGAAATAGCATGCTACATCAACTCATGGGGATACCTCGAGATAGCGGTGAATAAGGGAGAAGCATCCACCACACTAGGCCTATCAATAGGAGACAAGATAGTAGTAGCGATCCCACATTAAACCACCTTGTACAGGGTCGAGGACGAGTACCTTAAAAAATAGTTATTTTCGAAGCCTCTTAATCATGAAATAAGCCACTACCCCCAACACGGGAGCAGGCACTATAGTAGCTATGTAGAGTAAAGTGTGCCCGCTCTGGGTCTCATAACCCGGATCACCCTGTTCCCCACTTGGTATTTGTACAGTCTCGTTGCCGATTCTTTCAAATAGCTGGAACTTGCATCCTGATGGAAATTCGCTAATAGAGATGTATAATGGTATTTCCTCGGGTATGTAGTTCCTTATGAAGTCTGCTAATTCGACTACGTGCTTCTCTATTATTTCTCTACATTTTTCGTAATTACCTGAGATATAAATGGATAACAAAAGTGGGTATCCAAAGCCGTCAATTGAAGAATAAGCTATTCCATAAGCCCCGGTAAAGCAGTGGCAACCAGAGTTCACTAGGTCTTCCACTAGCGAGTAAAATGTTTTATTAAGTGTCCTCCAGTAATCACTATTGAAATCTGAGGTTTCTCTAAAGAGCTCTATAACTCCACTATCAACGTATAGCCTGCGTAGACCGAGTATTCTTTCATCCAAGACAACTACTGTTACATTGAGATCGCCGAATACTTCGCCTATAGTCCTTGCTATTCTATCTATTGGTTTACCCGATAAATTCGCCACGTATACTAGCCCCTCAACCCTGATATCTAACTCACTTAATCCATTCGCTACAAGCCTCCCTCTGATAGTATTAAGCCTTCTATACAAGGTGACTACTGAGGGAGAGAACTCAGAGACTTTCCTAATTATATCAGAAATATCAGAAATACTTGTGTTTTTATTTGGAACCACATGTATATTCCTATATGAGAAGAGCACATTGGGATTTACGACCACGATGAGTATAGTTGACTCGCCGTATCTATATTCATACACTGTCTCCAGACCATGTGAAACCACATCAACATTAGTACTAACGTCTTTGTTTATTGGTGACTCAATAGTACTAGCACTTACTGATGTGACAACATAGTTGAATACCAATAGACTTAACAATATCGAGATCAAAAGTACTTTATGGAGCAGAGAGGTCATGCTTTCACCCCACAGTTAATGGAGTAAAGTTACTTTGATATACTGCCTCTACGCTGATAAATATTGACATGTTAGGATTTCCCCCAAGGTTGTGTCCATATAGTCCAACCCATGGTCTACCATCTCTCCCAGCACCGAATTTAAATAGAGGTGCTCCCGAGTCACCAAATGATGCAGGAACATTTGTAATTATGCAATAAGTATGAATATATGTTTTACCAGTTACATTACTTTCGATTAGACAAAATCTATACCCATACACTATATACCCACTTGTCGTACCGGTGCTTTGTCCTGTCTTATAGACAAAGGTTTCTGTAAGCTGGTTCCATCTTACTGTGGTGTTTATGTAGAGTTTTATTGGTCTTGTATAATTATCTTGAGTTATGTACAATAATTGTGGTGAGACATTCTGGTATGGAACAAACGCAAAATCTCCGGTTATATTTACGTTTCCTAGTGTTATATTATTAACGTAGTCCAAAGAGGTCCAATTTGGTTGATATATTAGTGCGTAGCTCAGGTTTCCCGGAACATCATATATAACGTGTCCCGCAATTATCACGCCAAGTTGATTATCACTATTTCGCCTAACTGCATAGCTAAGGGTAGATTGTCCAATCTCTTCAACAACGCCACTGCTATTAGTGTATCTGACGCGACTAGTTACTCTTATTCCGCCAATTAATGGCCTATATCGACTCCAAGTGTATTCCACACCACTCTGGCCATATGCCGCCAGAAGGGTTGTCCCAGCTAGAACTATTACTATTGTCAATAGTGCTGTATAGATAGGTTTCCTATCCACAAATATCCCCCTTTATATTTTTAGGGGGGGGGTTAATATACTTTGATGCTCTAGAGCCAGTCGTGTCTATATTCATAGTGAGGCTA
>JAJHRV010000040.1 GCA_020833525.1 Thermosphaera sp. | reverse complement strand
AGAAACTCCCTCACACCAGGCTGGAGGCTTGAATGCCTCGACAAATAGAGTCTTCTAAAAACCCTGAAGAACTCCTCGGGGCTGACTCCTCTAGGTATCGCTCGATCAAGATTGTTAGTTCGCAACAGCTTTAAGAAGTCATTAAACAACAAGCAGCTCGTCCCATAATACCTCATAGCCCCGCAGTAGGCTTCGTAAAAATCCACGGTATTATCTACAAGCGTCTGATCATAGTCTAAAACAATTACCCGGAGTCTTTGCTTGTTGTTTTGATTTTCATGTGGCTCTACATCGACTAATGTCTGCTCCGTCATTTAGTAACACCAATTGCGGACTCGGGAAGTACTTCGACGAGGACACACAGTATATCGAGAAGCCTGTGTATGTTAATATAAGAGCCCTTATTGATGTTGCACTTTCTCAATTTAATCCCCTCAGCTTTCGGGAGTTTCTTCACGTATCTGTCTTCAGCAAATTCATCATCAAGGTATTTGAAAACACCATTGATAAAGCTAATACATATTTTTCTTATATTCTTTTCGGATTTTAGAGAGCACAGGACATGGGGACTTGGTGAATTGAGCATTGTTTATTAAGTGCATTAAAAAAGAGGAAATTTCGTGTACGGGGGAGGGCTATGAGGTATTGTCCAATAATGTTGTTAGGTTAATTACTGAATATCCATCAACCCTATTGATGACTCATAGCCCCAACGAGTGCACTATTTGTACAGGCCTTTCATTCCAAGTCCTTGTGTGGGGGGATAGAAAACACACACTATGGTATATGGGGGCAGGTGAAAACTACTGTGTAGTCCTCGGTGATTGTTTTCTAGATTTTTGCAGTAGTGAGCTATATGTAGTTTCTAACTCCCCTCATGCGTGTAGAGAGCTTGAATTGTCAAACTGCGAGAGGGATCTATATGACCTGCTCAAATCCCACTATGGAAAGCCCTTGTTTGTATGCATTGATCACAAGGAGTGCCTACAACAATTAATCCACAATGTTGTTTACCACGGGCTCGAAGATGATTGCCTTGGAAAACTCAATAAGATTAAAAGAGAGATTATCCATCCATGATGAGGGTGTATTGTGTTGATTGTAGATGCACACGTACACTGTGCTGAACTAAGAGATCTATCACTATTCCTAAAAGGGGACATTACTGCAGCATGCGTTTCAGACGACCCCTCTAGTGCTGAGAGAATAATTCATCTTGCAGAGACTTCTAATTATATAGTACCATGCGTGGGAATACATCCATGGGTTGTCCACGAGTATGAATTGAGAGAAGCAATAGACCTAGTTGAAAGAGCAGTAACGAGACACGGTATTAATTGCCTCGGCGAGATAGGCCTAGATAAGAGATTTAAAGCTGAGACTTTTGAGAAGCAGAGGGAATTCTTTAAGATATTCACTAGGTTTGGGAGGGAATATGATCTCGTCTTAAACCTACACGCGGCGGGTGCTTGGAGGGAGGTATTTGACATTGTCTATGGAAGTGATATAAGCCGTGCATACTTCCACTGGTATACGGGTCCACTCGACTTACTCCAAGAAATCACGTCTATTGGATACTATATCGGTGTAAACCCCGCAATCGAGGTGCAGGAAAAACACAAAGACGTGGTTGAATACGTTGACTTAAAGTACATTATTACAGAGAGTGATGCTCCCTACGAATATAAAGGTTTAAAATTGACTCCTGAATTAGTGAAAAAACTCATACATTATATTGGAGAGTTGAAGTCCGTTGACGTATTGCTCGTGGAAAACACCGTATACTCCAATTTCAATAAGTTATTTAGACCTAGGATACCTCGCTGAGCAATTTAATAGTATTTTCGAGAATACTCTTAACTTCTCTCACTTTTTCTACTAGTGCAGAGTATTTGGCATTCAACTCATCTCTATCTTTAATAGTCTTCTCAAGCTCTGCACCAATACTTTTGAGTTTCTCCTCCCTCTCGCTTAAGGCTACCTTAAGTGCATCCCTCTCCTTTCTTAGTTGTTCAACTTCCTCTTCGAGGCTTCTTACTCTCTCTCTGAGCTTCTCTATCTCGCTCCTCAAAGCCTTTACTTCTTCTTCCCTACCCGCTACTGGTGCTTTGACAAAGGGGAAGAGTAGTTTTAATTGCCCACTCTTTATTTTCTCATAGGTCTCCTGGACTAGTTTTCCAGCTTTTGTTTTTCCAGCTAAATGACTCCTAATACTTACCTCCGATCTCCCTAGCTCTTCTGCAATCTGGGACGCCGGTATTCCTGCCTTATGTCTAGCAAAAGCCGCGGCGGCTATAGCTAGGCTATCCATCCATGTTGATCGCTCGACAGGGTCTCTTATCAACTCCAAAATTTCCGGCCTATAGAGCGTCCCGATAATCAATGCTATTTCAAGCTGACTTATCTCTTTCTTACCAATTGGTTTCAAGGGAATGTTCGCTAAGTCTATGTAAACCTCCTCGGGAAGGGGGCTAGTAGTGGGCTCGCTCATAGTGTTCACCATGATGCATCAATAGAATATAGTGAGTAAGCCCCTTTAAATCCATGCCATGATCCATGGTTGATTGAAAATAAAAAGTATTGATCACAATCTACACTAATAGTTGTCTGAAAAAATCTCGAGAATTTGTTTATTCATTATAAGAGTGCATTTAGAAATCCAAGGTATACCTTGCTGGGAT
Organism: Thermosphaera sp.; assembly: GCA_020833525.1. Taxonomy (GTDB): domain Archaea; phylum Thermoproteota; class Thermoprotei_A; order Sulfolobales; family Desulfurococcaceae; genus UBA285. The sequence continues at coordinate 7,123 of JAJHRV010000040.1, read as the reverse complement.
TGAGGGGTTTACTATTGAATTCAGGGTGGAATTGTACTCCAAAGAAGAACACTCTCTCCTTGAGCTCTATTATCTCTGAGTAACCCTCCTCACTACATCCAGAAACCTTGAGGCCCACACTCTCAAGCATACTAATGTACTTTGAATTAATAATGTATCTATGCCTATGCCTCTCATAGACTTCTCTAGTCCCATATATCCTCCAGGCTAGTGTACCTGGCTCTATGAGTATTCTACGGGATCCAAGTATTAAAGTACCTCCATATCCACGCTTTAGATCCTGACTAGGAGCTAGCGCCACAACAGGGTGTTTGGTCTCCGGATCGAGCTCTTGGCTATTAGCTCCCTCTAATCCAGCCATGTTTCTAGCGATTTCAACAGCCATTAACTGCATACCGAAGCATATGCCTAGAACAGGCTTACTACTCTCCCTAAGCTTCTTTATTGCCGCAATTTTTCCCTCAGCCCCTCTCTTCCCAAATCCTGGGAGTATTATTGCCCCATCCACCCCCTCTAGTCTACTCAATATACTTGAATCAACCTCTATGTCCGTTGACTCTATCCACTCCAACTGGGGTTTTACACCAAGCCAGGCAGAGGCGTGAGTAAGGGCTTCAATTATACTCACATAGCTATCACGGATTTTTGTGTACTTACCTATCATTGCTACTTTCACGGCTCTACTGCGTTGATCTAGTTTATCTATAAAATCCCGCCACGTGCTTAAATCGGGTGATCTATTAGGTAGATCTAGTCTTTCATACAGGTACTTTGTAAAACCCTGCTCCTGGAGTAATAGTGGGATCTTGTATGGAGTGTCAATGTATGGGCAACTAAAGACCCCTTCTATGGGTACATTTCCATAAAGTGATAGCTTCCCCCTAGCTTCCTCGTCAAGCATCTTCTGCGATCTAGCAATAATAGCATCCGGCTGTATACCAATCTTCCGGAGTTCTTGCACACTGTGCTGTATTGGCTTAGTCTTCAATTCTCCTGAGGGAAGTATAGGTGCTAGAGCTACATGCACGTAGAATGTGTTTTTAACTCCTTCTTCAAACCTCATTTGCCTAGCTGCCTCGAGGAATGGAAGACCTTCAATATCCCCCACTGTTCCACCAATCTCGACTGTAACTACGTCTGCACTATACTCTCTTGCAATATCCCTAATGGTGTTTTTTATCTCATTCACGACGTGTGGTATGAACTGTACACACTGCCCAAGATACTCACCCCTCCTCTCTTTTGTTAAGACGGAGTAGTATATCTGCCCAGACGTTATGTTGTTTCTCCGTGATAGATTAACATGTAGGAACCTCTCATAGTGCCCTATATCCATATCTGTTTCTCCACCATCCTCCGTCACAAACACCTCTCCATGTGCATAGGGACTCATTGTACCTGCATCGATGTTTAAGTATGGATCTATTTTTATCGCGGTAACTCTATACCCAGTACTCTTCACTAGTAGCCCTATAGAGGCGGAAATTACCCCCTTGCCAAGCCCGGATAAAACACCGCCAGTTACAAATATGTACTTTGGCATGTGTGCCCGTTTATGAATTAGTATAAGACCTGTTTAAATACCATCGATTAGATAAAACTAATCCATGGCGGAGAACAAACCAAATGTAAAAACAAGATTTGTTTCGTGGAGTGAGATTCAACAAGCTATCTTCACTCTAGGTAATAGAGTAGTTGAATCGTTCAAACCAGATGTAATTATCGCGATTGCTAAGGGTGGATTAATACCGGCGAGGATTCTATCAGATGTCCTCATGATGGATGAAGTCGGCTATATAGAGGTCAAATTCTACAAGGGAGTTGGAGTCCGGAGTGAAAAGCCGTTTATAAAATACCTCGCAATACCCCCACTCAAAGATAAAAACGTACTCATAGTAGACGACGTTGTTGATAGTGGACGTACAATTCAGTTAGTTATTGATACACTATCCGTTCACGCCCCTAGAACAATGAAAACTCTTGTCATATACCTCAAGCCGTGGAGTACCTATATCCCTGATTACTACTACGAGGTGACGAACGAGTGGATAGTCTTTCCATGGGAGATATGTGAAACCATTAAGGAGGGTGTAATACTGGATGTAAGGGAGTTCCAAGAACTAGGTGGAAAATGCGTTATTTAAACCCTACTTGTTTTCAAAACTTTGTCAGGGTATACCACTATTCCCTTGTCAGTGATGTCGAATATATGCCTCTTCATGCTGTGACTAGTCCCCCTCATCTTCCAAATCACTAAACTCCTCACTAATTCGCCGTTTATTTCATCTAGATCAAGCCTCACTATTCCATCTGCAGCGTGCTCTACACCTGGGCCTCCAAAACCCCTCTCGGTTACTGAAACTTGTGAAACAAGAATACTCGTTGTACCCATACCAGATAGAATCTTCTTCAACTGCAACACAGTGCTTCTCGCTAGAGACGGCTTTGTAAGGTACAGTGTTGATACACTATCAACAACTACTCGCTGCGCATTGACCTCTCTAATAGCATTCCTCAATACATCAACAAGCTCCTCAACACTATCAGGGTCTTTAACAACGTATTTCTCTCTCTTAGCGGCTTCACCAACACCCGCTGTAAAAGCATCAACAATAGCGAATTTACCATCAAGCTCATACTGCTTAACATCCCATCCAAAATTCCTCATATTTATCCTCACTTGAACAGGGTGCTCTTCAAGAGCTACATATATACCGGGCTCACCCATTTGCAGGCCATTCCATAGGAACTGCATTGAGAATATACTCTTACCTGTACCTGGACCACCACTCAGTAATATAACATTCCTCTTTGGAATACCGCCATTAAGTATTTCGTCAAAACCCGGAATACCTGTTTTAACTCTCTCAACCACTTTAATCACCAAGATCCATGATAATGCCGAACACTTTTATAACCCTTTTATACCAATGCCTAATACTATAGTGGCCACGTAGCGTAGTTAAAGATAATAGGTCTTAAAAACCCAGTTTACATTAAATCAACTAGAGGTATCCACGTAGTTTATTAAAACCACGTTAAAGTTGGGTTTTCATGACTCAAACCCAAAACCGAAGTGATAAAATCATTAAGTTAAGGGTTGTTGAGGCTAGAGCGAGAGATGTAGGACGTAAGATAGCGAGAATAGACCGCGAGTCTATGAGGAGGCTTGGAGTAGAAGCTGGGGACTTCGTGGAGGTCGCGGGTTCTAGGGGTAGAGAAGTAGTTAAGGTATGGCCGGGGTATCCCGAAGATGAGGGTATGGGTGTTATAAGGATAGACGGCACGGTTAGAAAGGCTATTGGAGCATCGCCAGGAGACTACGTCACAGTTAGACCCATCAAGGTTGATCCCGCTTCACGCATAGTCGTTGCACCAGCTGAGAACATGCCGAGAATCAACGCTGATCCCGAGTACTTTGCGCAACTAGTGAAGAAAAACCTCATTGGTAGCCCAGTTAAGCGTGGGGACGTTATCGACATACCACTCTATGGAATACTATTGAGGTTTATAGTAACAAGTGTCCAGCCATCTGCAGTAGTATATGTCACAGACGATACTACTGTAGAGGTCAGATTGCAACCAGCTAAAGGCGTTCTCGGTGAAGGAGTGCCTCTCGTTACGTGGGAGGATATAGGCGATCTCGAAGAAGTCAAGCAGAAGATTAGAGAGATCGTTGAGCTACCTCTTAAACACCCAGAACTTTTCGAGAGGCTTGGCATTGAGCCGCCAAAGGGTATTCTACTATACGGGCCGCCTGGCACTGGTAAAACACTACTTGCAAAAGCCCTGGCAAACGAGATCGGGGCTTACTTCATCACCATCAATGGACCAGAGATAATGAGTAAATTCTATGGTGAGTCCGAGGAGAGGCTTAGGAGGATCTTTGATGAAGCCCAAGCCAATGCCCCTGCAATAATCTTCATAGATGAAATCGATAGTATAGCGCCCAAGAGGGAGGAAGTGGTCGGCGAGGTGGAGAAGAGAGTTGTTTCGCAGCTATTAACCCTCATGGATGGCTTAAAGGAGAGGGGTAAAGTAATAGTTATTGGAGCAACTAATAGGCCTGAAGCACTAGATCCTGCTTTAAGGAGGCCTGGAAGATTCGATAGAGAAATTGAAATTCCACCGCCAGATAAGAGAGCGAGGCGTGAGATCCTCGCAGTACACACTAGAAACATGCCTCTAGCTGAAGACGTGGACCTCGATAAAATAGCGGATATTACCCATGGATATACTGGTGCAGACATAACAGCACTCGTTAAAGAAGCGGCAATGAATGCTATGAGGCGCTTTATACAACAAGAGAACATTGATTTAAACCAGCCAATACCAGCTGAGAAATTAGAGAAAGTTAGAGTCACTATGGAGGATTTCCTAGCCGCGATGAAGTCTATACAGCCATCACTCATGAGAGAAGTAATTGTTGAAGTACCCGAAGTACGCTGGAGCGATATAGGTGGATTAGACGATGTTAAACAGGAATTGAGAGAGAGCATTGAGTGGCCTATGAAATACCCACATGTATTCGAGAAAATGGGTATAGAGCCTCCGAAAGGAATACTACTTTTCGGTCCGCCTGGCACTGGTAAAACACTACTAGCTAAAGCTGTTGCAACTGAGAGTGGTGCAAACTTCATTGCAATCCGTGGACCCGAAGTACTCAGCAAGTGGGTTGGTGAATCGGAGAAAGCGATACGACAGATCTTTAGACGTGCAAGAATGGTTGCACCAGCGGTTATATTCTTCGACGAGATAGACTCCATTGCTGGCATTAGAGGGAGTGATCCAAGCGGGGTAATCGATAGAATAGTAAATCAGCTACTAACGGAACTCGATGGAATCCAACCCCTTAGAAGAGTAGTTGTTATAGCTGCAACAAATAGACCAGACCTACTAGACCCAGCCCTACTTAGACCCGGTAGATTTGATAAACTCATATATGTACCACCACCCGATTTAAAGGCTCGGATTGAAATATTCAAGGTACACACGAGAAAACTACCCCTCGCCGAAGACGTAAACCTCGAAGAACTGGCTAGGAGGACAGATGGATATACTGGTGCAGACATAGCAGCGGTCTGTAAAGAAGCGGCAATGCTAGCTCTACGCGAAGTATTCAATAAGAGCGGGTCTCTACAAGTAACGAAGATTGAATTAAGGCACTTCCTTGAAGCAATGAATAAGATACCGCCAAGCCTGAGTAGAACTGACATCGAGTTATATGAAAAACTCGCACGTGAAGTCAAGAAAGCTGGTACTAGTGGTGGATTTAGGAGAATACCAACTACGTTCGCCTAGAAACACTTCCACCTTACTACTATTGTTTTTACCAATGGTGTTTAGTAGTTGCCGGGGTCCAGGGATGTAGTTGTTTCCTCCTCATTTAATAGATTTATACGGGATGTAGGTAAGTTAACAGATGTTCTTGTTAAGTCAAGAATACGGGCACTAGTGGTGATCTCCGGTTCTGATCCAGTAAAACTAGGCGTTTACGCATCGAAACTAGTAGATCACTATGTCAATAAATGGTTTAAACTAGACAAAAGGGAGTTTCACGGCCTTTACATATACCACGATGAATTCCCAGAGGCTGTGAAAATAAGGGAGGTATTCGAGGAGAAAATCCATGAGAACAAGAAAATAGAGTTTGAATATACAGTATATGAGAAGAGTGAGAAGTATCTAGGTATAACAATACAAATGCTCATACTCGACTTAACAAGAGACCTCAAACCAAACGATATTGGGAGATTAGTTGGTATTGTTGAAGGAGGGGGGTTAATAGTTCTCCTCACACCAAGTTGGGATTCATGGGATTCCTTCAACACGATCTTCAAAGAAACCCTCACCATACCCCAATTCCCAGAGCCTCGACACGTATTTATATCGTGGTTTAAGAGGAAGCTTCTCGAACACGATGGAGTGGGTATTTACGATGCAGACAACAATGTAGTGATCAAGAAGCTTAAACTAGAGAGGGAGATTAAAGAGTACTCAAAAAACATTAAGATACCGGAGTCGAAGATCTTCCCAATAGAGATCTATAAACATGCACTAACAATGGATCAAGTCAACGTATTGAGGATCCTAGAGCATTTCTATGAGAAACCAAGAAAAGATGGGAAAAAAGTCCTTGTATTAACTGCCGATAGAGGGCGTGGTAAAAGCTGTGCAATTGGTATTGGCTTAGTTGGATTACTCCACTTGCTTAGAAAAATCAAGCCTAAGTTTAGAGCACTCGTTACTTCGCCTTCTCCAAGTAATGTACAGTCTCTAATGACACTCGCATCAACCGTGCTCGACTCTCTCGGCTATAAATACGATGTTGTAAAGAAGTCTGGAAACATCATTGAGATCCGCGGTGAGAAATTCAGTATTGAATACTGGGAGCCAATAGTTATCCCTAAGTTAAAGGCAGACATAGTTGTCGTGGATGAAGCGGCAGGCATACATGTACCACTATTATACAAGATACTAGAAGAACACAAGAGACTGGTATTCTCATCAACAATACACGGGTATGAAGGAGCTGGACGTGGTTTTTCAGTTAGATTCTTAAAGAGATTAAAGAGTATGGAGAACATTGAGCTATACGAGTACGAAATGACCGAGCCTATTAGGTACAATTACAACGACCCAGTTGAAGAATGGCAATTCAAGACGTTACTACTAGATGCTGAACCCGCGGAGCTCGATGAAAAAGACCTAGAGGACATTGAAGCCAAGAGGCTGATCTATGTAAAATATGATCCCAGGGAATTATTTGAAAACGAGGAGGAGTTAAGACAGTTGTTTGGAATATATGTATTGGCACACTATAGAAACGAACCAGACGACTTAGGGATGCTTGCAGATGCACCACACCACTTCATAAGGGCAGTTAAAACAACTAGTGGAAAAATAGTCTGCGCTATACAGATTGCTCAAGAGGGGCCCATTGATGAGAAAATCGTTGATGAACTCCTCCGTGGAGGCAAAATACCGGGAAACATTATTCCAGATAGATTTCTCAAACACGCTAGACTAGTTGACTTCGCCTCTACAGTTGGGTGGAGAATAGTTCGGATCGCGACTCATCCATCGGTACAGGGAAAAGGAGTTGGAAGCTGGGCTTTAGAGA
>JAJHRV010000125.1 GCA_020833525.1 Thermosphaera sp. | reverse complement strand
TAATAAGTATAGTTTACCAATAAACCCAAGCCTAGTCCACCAATACCATGCAATCTCCTCTGAGACAAGCTCTTGTAGAGGCTTAACCCTCCTCCTATGAAACCACAGTCTCCACGACACGAGTCCTCACCAAGCCTAGTAAATTATACTGTACAATCACTCTGTAGACTCCAGCACCGTACAAGCCTAGGTCGATCCACACACTAGACAATGGCTTAACTAACACACTCGTAAAGTTCAGTAAGCGACCCCGCTCAAGGTCCATGACGTAGATACTAGCGTTGACTCCAACGGGGTTTGGATTATCGACTAGTACACTCGAATCCACGACGCGTACTACGAGGTCCCTCCAGTAGAAGACAACTAGGTATGAAGCCTCAAAAACCCCCTTGTCAAGTGTAAACCTACACTTAACTGGTACAGCCTCGTAGACTGATAAATTAGCTGGTATTGGGGGTATTGGATCGAGCACTCTAGACTTGTATACTTGCCCATATATAGTACTAGGTAAAGTAGCCACCACGGTGTCCCCACCCACAATAATAGTCTCGAGTGGGTAGCTAATATTAGCCCCGATTGGGCTGTAACTACACGTAGCACTCTGGAGTATGTAGAAACCACTGAGAAGTAGCTTAGCGGATACAGTGCTATTCTCTAGGTTAAAGCCCCACTCAACGCTAATACCTGGTAGACTATACCTTGGAGTAGCTTGGTCAACATATAGAGCCCCGACGAGGACGCTATTAATAGATATCGCCATTAGGGTTGCTACACAGAGGACACGGGGGTCTCTAAGTGGCTGTACATAGCCCCTCTCAACCTCCCTTAATAGGATGTATGCTATTAAAGCGAAGTATAGTGTGAGGAGTGGGAGCCAGATATAAATAGGGAGACTAGCTACTACACTATAAAGCCTCACATGGTTGCCATTAAGCCCGACACGAGTCCACCCATTACCATTCCCCACTAATACATAGCCTCTATTAACCCCTTTACCATTAAGACCTCCATTAACACCATTACCATTAAGTACATACAAGCCCATAAAGCAAGGAGTACTCCAAGCCTCAACACGGCAAACCAACACACCACTCTGATTACCCGGCTTAACCACGTAGTCAGCTAATCCAACAACAAGACTCCACTGGGGTACAACGTGGTTACCACTAGTAGTAATAATAAATGCCATGGGAGAGTAGAAAGCCTTACCAGTAAACAACACAAAGAACAAGAATAAACCAGTATAAGCTAGGAAGCGGAGGACACGTCTACGAGAAAAAAACTTTTTGGGTTTAAAGTCACTCCCGCCACCTCTAACTATGCTATGGAGACTCAGAGCTCTGGTATGATACGTATACTCCTACCGTGAACGATACTGAACCAGTACTAGTTGCATTGAATCTTAGATCTAAGCTCCAAGCACTAGCACGACTTAGCTGGAATGGTCCTATCGTATTACCCGATGATGACAGTAGGTCTAATCTCCCAATTACGCCACTAGTGCTATTTATTATTAAGTATGCATCGCTTATACTCCCATCTCCACTCGCGGGTTGCTCCAGCCTAAACCACACATATACATTTTCTGGGTATGTATCCACTCCATGGTATCCGAAGCCGTAGAAGTCCTTTATATACCAGGATCCAACTGTTACAGGAATATTTACCGTTATGGACTCGTACAGATAGTATGTACTTGAATTCACGATCCACTGGCAGACAGCTCGACCGGTGGATACCGATATGTATTGGCCACTATAGGTTTCTGCATCATAGTTTGTACCTACACTTGGCAGGTTTATGCCTTCTTGAGCTGCAGAGCTGTAGAATCCTGTGCACGCTGCTCCCTCAGCTGCCTCCGCTGGCGCTATTTGTACTGTGCCAGTCATCCATCTGTATGCGAATACTGTTGCGTTTACTACTCCTATGAGGGCTACTGCTGCTACTATTAGTACTAGTAGTCTTCTATCCATCTCCACCCCCTTTTCAGTATACTTCTTGCATAGCTTTTATCAGTCATAAACCCCTTTTAAACTTTATAGTCTCGTCTCTACTGAATACCTTAATTTAGGCTCCACTTGTTTAACTATGTGTTTTTAATGTAGAACCCTATGCGGAATACTCCTCTAGTTGGCTTGTCACTATTTAATACTATTGTAACCCTGTATACAGACTCCCCTTGGGGTAGGCTTAACTCGTATTTATTGTAGTTTGTAGCGTCTACTACTAGGACACTATTTCCACTATTAACCCATAGTATTACCTCTAGCCCAGTCGTATTCAATGGCTTCTCAACTATTACATCAACGTACTTAACACTAGTTGTATTAGCGTAGAATAGTGCTACATCACTGTAAACCCAGTATCCTATTGATGCATTAATATAGATCCTCAAAGAGTCAAAGACACTACCGCCCCTCCCACTATAGCAAACAAAATCTCCTAGGATAATGCGGATCCCCGCTACACCCGTTGAATATGGAGTAAAGCCAATACACTCAACTACTCCGACTACGATGGGTCTACCAGTGGAGAGATCTATGGTGAAGGCAGGCCCTGGTTTATATGCGTAAACCCATGGGCTAAACAAGTATAGTAGAATAACTAAAGCCACTAGAAGCAATACAACCAATAAAACCCTACTCCGAGTAAGCATCTATAAACCACCAAGTGCAAAACTATCCAATATGATATACGAGGTAATAAATCTAATAAACAAGTTTGAATGTAAAGCCACAAAGCCCCTGGTAAACCAGTAATATCCCCATGGATTAATCCACAGTAGCACATTATTCGAATAGTTCCAGTGTGGAACACGGTTTCGCAGTGGAACCATGAAGTCACTGCTCGAGGTCTAAGACCAGGGAGAACGTGGTTACTTGTGGATTACTTCAATGTACTTTTCACTTGTGGATTGCTGTGTATTGGGCCTTGATCTACAATGCTCTGGGTATATTAACCCCTCACTAGCATCTCTATTCTTTAAGGGTGTTGGACAATATGTCCAAGCGAATTTATATATGGATACCTACACTATTGTTGCTGCTGGTTGCTTTAAGTGTCTTGACTACGGCTGAGCAATCTATTGT